>JAYVAS010000526.1:0-8389 GCA_043750895.1 Pseudomonadota bacterium | reverse complement strand
GCAGATCGAGACGAGGATGGTTTTCCCGACGTCGACGACGCGTGCCCGGATCAGGCCGAGACCGTCGACACCTACGAGGACGACGACGGCTGCCCGGAGCTGGACGGCGACGGCGATGGCGTGGCCTGGGGCCGCGACCAGTGCCCGGAAGAGGCCATCCACCCCGAGCAGGATCCCCGCTACTCGGACGGCTGCCCCAAGGTCGCGGAGATGGCCGGCGATCACATCGTCATCACCGAGGCGATCTTCTTCCGAGAGGGGAAGACCGAGCTGGTCTCCGACTCCGACGCGGTGCTCAGCGCGGTGGCCGAGGTGATGAACAACCACCCGGACATCGGCTACTTCCTGATCGAAGGGCACACCAACGCCAACGGCTCGGAAGAGTACAACCGTCGCCTGTCGGACGCGCGGGCCTACGTGGTCATCCAGTGGCTCTCCCGCCACGGGGTCGAGGCCGATCGGCTGTTGTCCAAGGGGTTCGGGGAGTCCCGGCCACTGGTCGACGCCGCCGATCCGGACGCCCTGGCGATCAACCGGCGGGTCGAGTTCCGGGTGATCCGCGTCGAGGACCTCCCCGCCGACGCACGGCGGGTCCAGGCCCCGACCGACACCGCCGAAACGCACCACTAGCGAGACCCTGGGCGCGGCCTCGCGCATCGCGTCGCGTGCCGCGCCTCGTGCGTCGCGCGTCGCGCGTCGAAGGTGGGGCCCCGGCTCAAGTGCCGGCGCGACCGACCGAAGGCGATCGCACATGGCTGAACCGCGCTCGCCTGTTGTCGTATCGCCGGTCCCATCCGGGATGCTCTGGGTCATCGACCTGTTCCGGTCGAACGGCGACCTGTTCCTCGCCGGCGCCGTGTTCGGGATCCTCGCGATCCTCATGGTGCCGCTGCCGCCGATGGTGCTCGACGTGCTGCTCGCGGTGAGCATCACCTCGTCGCTGCTGATCTTCCTCGTCGCCCTGTACGCCAACACCCCGGTCGACTTCTCGGTGTTTCCGACCGTCCTCCTGGTGGTGACGATCTTCCGCCTGGCGCTGAACGTGGCCAGCACGCGCCTCATCCTGCTCCACGGCCACGAGGGACCGGGCGCGGCCGGGCACGTGATCGAGGCGTTCGGGAACTTCGTGGTCGGCGGCAACTACGTCGTCGGCTTCATCCTCTTCTGCATCCTGATCGTCATCAACTTCGTGGTGATCACCAAGGGCGCGGGGCGCGTGGCCGAGGTCGGCGCGCGCTTCACCTTGGACGCCATGCCGGGCAAGCAGATGGCGATCGACGCCGAGCTGAACTCGGGGCTGATCGACGAGAAGACCGCCAAGCGGCGCCGCGCCGAGGTGGCGCGCGAAGCCGACTTCTACGGGTCCATGGACGGCGCCTCCAAGTTCATCAAGGGCGACGCCATCGCCGCGATCATCATCACCATCATCAACATCCTCGCCGGGGTGATCATCGGCGTGATGATGGACGGGGTGGACCTCAAGACGGCGCTGACCAACTACACCCTGCTCACCATCGGCGACGGGCTGGCGGGGCAGATCCCGGCGCTGATCGTCTCCGCTGCGGCCGGCTTGCTGGTCACCCGGGTCCAGGACGTCGACTCCCGCAGCCTCGAAGGTCAGGTCGGGAGCCAGATGTTGGGCAACCCGCGCGTGCTCGGCTCGCTCGCGGTGCTCGCGGGCACCTTCGTGTTCATCCCCGGGTTGCGTTCGGTGTTCTTCTTCGTGGCGCTCGTGGTGGGAGGGGTGGCATGGAGCCTCAAGAATGCGCCCGTCATCGCTCCCGTGGAGACCGAGCCCAAGCCGAAGCCCGCCTCTGAGACCCCCATCGAGGACCTGGTGCGGGTGGACCCGCTCGTCCTGGAAGTGGGGCTGGACCTCGTCTATCTGGTGGACAAGGGCCGGGACGGAGGGTTGGTCGACCGCGTGCAGCGTATCCGTCGCCAACTCGCCAGCGAGCTCGGCGTGGTGCTCCCCACGGTCAACGTCCGTGACAACGTCCGCCTCGGCGCCGGGCAATACCGGGTGCTCCTCCGTGGGGAGGCGGTGGGCAAGGGGCACGTCGTGGCCCGACAGCACTTCGCGATGGACCCGGGGAACGCGCACGGCACCCTCGCGGGGACCCCGGGCACCGATCCGGTGTTCGGACTCAAGGGCACCTGGGTGCCCGACGCGGCGCGGATGAAGGCCCAGGCTCAGGGCTACACCGTGGTCGACGTGCCGACCGTGCTCACCACCCACCTCGATGACCTCTTCCGTCGCTTCGCCCACGAGCTCTACGGGCGCCAGCAGCTCACCGACACGCTGGAGCGGCTCACCCAGACCCAGCCCAAGCTCGTCGAGGAGCTGGTCCCCGATCCCTTGCCCCGCGCGGCCTTGTTGCGGGTGTTCCGCAACCTCATCGCCGAGGGCGTGGGCGTTCGGGACGCCCAGGGCATCCTCGAAGCGCTGTCGGAGTACGCCAAGCGTACCCAGGACCCGGACATCCTCACCGAGTTCGTGCGTCAGCGGCTCTCCCGCTCGGTGACGGCGCGGTTCGTCGGGGACGACGGCGTGCTGCGGTACATCGCGCTCGGCCCCGAGGTCGAGGACCTGGTGCTCAAGGGGCTCCAGGGCCAGGACGGTGCCATGGCGCTGCTGCTCGACCCCGAGAACACGCGCCGCTTCATCCAGGGCGTCCGGCTTCAGGCAGAGGCGTGGTCCGCCGGCGGGGATCCGGTTCTGCTCGTGCCACCGTTGGCCCGGGGCCCGGTGCGTCGCCTGTTGGAGAAGGCCCTTCCCCGGGTCGGTGTGGTGTCCCCTGGCGAGATCGTACCGGGAACGCCCATCGAGAAGGCCGGAGAGGTCTCGGCCGGTGACAAGCCGCGGCCGCAACAACTCAAGAACACGCGCGGCTGACCGATGCGAGGGTAGCCCCATGGTGGGGCTGCGTTGGAGGCCTCTTGGTGCTTTCCCGAGCGTACCGGAACGACACGGAAGGCCGCCGTATCGAGGGACTTTCCCGCGACGAGGTGTGCACCGAGTACCAGGACCGGATCGTCCGCATTGCTCGGCGCCTCCGGGATCGTGCGGGTGCCGAGGGTGGGGTCACCGGCGAGGACCTCGTCGGGTACGGCATGGTCGGCCTGCTCGAGGCCTTCGACCGCTACGACGCGAGCTACAACGTGGACTTCTCCACTTTCGTCGAGTACCGGGTGCGCGGGGCGATGATCGACGCGATCCGCACCGCGCAGGGTGTCACCCGTCGCCGTCGCCAGATCGCGCGCCAACTTGCCAGCGCCGCCGAGAAGGCCCGCCTCGCCGGGGTGGACACCCCCGGACACACCGACATCGCTGCCGCCCTCGGCGTCGATCTGGAGAGCTACTGGTCCCTGCGGGACGTGTTGAGCCTCTCCCCCGGCGATGGACTACACAACCGCAGCGACTGCTACGAGTTGGGCGGCGAGTGGGTACAGGACCCCGGGGTGGCGCGCACCCTCGCGCTCCGCGATGCCCGTGCGGCGCTCGAGCAGGGCATCGCCGCCCTGCCACAACGGCAGCGTGAGGTCGTCATCCTCTACTACGGCCGGGACTATTCCCTGGCCGAGATCGCCGAGGCCCTCGGCGTGACGCCCTCGCGGATCTGCCAGATCCTCTCGGCGGCCCGAGGCGAGCTGAAGAGCCGCCTCGAACCCCATGTCGACTACGCGGTGATCGCGGAAGGAGGGGTCGGTGAAGACTGACACGTATGCGGCGCTCTCGGGCGCGCAGGCCGCCTGGCGGCAGCTCGAGATCATCTCCAACAACCTCGCCAACGCGTCCACCACCGGGTTTCGTGAGTCGCGGATGAGCTTCGAGAGCGCCTCCGGTGCGCTCACGCAGGTCGGCGCCGTGAAGGCGTCCACCGTCGATGGCGCGCTGATCACCGACGGCGATCCCGCGCACCTCGCGCTGCGGGGCGACGCCTTCTTTTCGCTCGGCGACGGCACCTACACCCGTGACGGAAACTTCCGGGTGGACGGCGACGGCGCGCTGGTCACCGCGGACGGCGCCCTCGTCCTCAACGAGTCGGGATCTCCCTTCGTCTTCGAGCGCGGAGAGAGCTTCACGGTGGGTCCGGACGGCATGGTGACCGGCACGACCTCGGGAGAGAAGGGCCGCCTGGGACTCGCGGTGCTCCCCACCGCCACTCCGCTCGGAAACAACCGGTGGTCCGGTACGGGGACCCCGGCCGAGCTCGGCGTGACCGTGGTGCAAGGCGCCCTCGAGGCCAGCAACGCCGACCCCATGCGGGGAATGGTGGATCTCATCGAGGCATCCCGCTTCTTCGAGTCGCAGCAGAAGGCGATGCAGACGAGCGACGAGATGCGGCAACGACTCAATCGGATTGGAGGTTCCTGATGCGCGCCCTCTACACGGCTGCCACCGGCATGCACGCCGCCCAGGTACAGATCGAGAACATTGCCAACAACCTGGCCAACGCCAGCACCACGGGCTTCAAGAAGTCCCGGGAGACGTTCACCGATCTGATGTACCAGAAGGTGAGCGGCGGGAAGGATCCCATCCAGATGGGGAGTGGGTCCCGCCTCGGTGGGCTCTCGCGGGACTTCCGTGTCGGCGACCCCATCGCCACCGGCATGGAGACCGACCTCATGATCAACGGTCCCGGCTTCTTCAAGTACACCACCCCGGACGGGTCGGCGCGCTACACCCGGGACGGCCACTTTCGCGTGAACAGTGAGGGCCAGGTCACGACTCAGGACGGGAACCTGATCGAACCCGAGATCTCCGTCGGCCCCGGCGAGAAGCTGGTGATCGACGCGTTCGGCAACGTCACCCGCGAGAGCCAGACCGAAGACCGCAGCGAGTCGGTGTCGGTGGGCACCCTCACGCTGCACACCTTCGCCAACCCCGCCGGGCTCGAGGCCGTGGGTGGCAACGCCTACGTCGAGACCACGGCCAGCGGCGAGGCCCAGGCTGGCAACCCCGGCGATGTCGGGGTGGGCACCGTTCTTCAGATGGCGTTGGAAGGTTCCAACGTGGACGCCGCGGAGGAGTTGGTGGCGATGATCACCGCTCAACGTGGCTACGAGCTCTCATCCAAGGTCATCCAGGCTGCGGACGAAATGATGCAAACCGCGGCTTCGCTCCGGAGGTAGGTCATGTGGTGGTTTCTCGCCCAAGCGTTGGCGGCTGAAGACAGCCCGAGCCATCTGCACGCCGTCGAGGCGGTCCGCACCGCGATCGCGCAGCGAACCGGCTATCCGCCGTCCGATGTCGAGGTGCGCACGCTCGGTCTGCCCGACACCGCGCCCGACACCGGCACCTTCGAGGTCGAGCTGCCTCCGAACGGCCCGTACTGCGGCGGCGTCTCGCTCCGACTCACGATCTCCGGCGACAAGGGCGCCGTGTTCCGGTACACGCTCCGCCCGCACGTCACGATCTGGTTGGAAGCGCCGCTCGCGGCGCGGAACATCAACCCGGGTGAGCCCGTGAGCGTGCGGATGGGTCGGATTCCCATGGAGACGCTGCGCGGGGAGAACCCGGTGGACCCCGAGAAGCCGTGGCAGGCCCGGATCAGCATCGCCCAAGGCGAGCCGGTCACGGAGGAGCGGGCGGTGCCGCTGCCCGACGCACGCGAGGGTAGCTCGGTCACCGTCGTCGCCGGTCGCGGCTCGGTCGTGGTGCAGGCGCCCGGTCGGCTCGACGAAGACGCCTACATCGGCCGTCCGGTTCGCGTCATCAACCTGGCCACCCGAACGGTGGTCACCGGCACGTACCGGGCTGACGGCCTGGTTCAGGTGGGTGCGCCATGATCCTCCTCCTCTGCTCCGCCGCCTTCGCCTTCTCCTGGGGTCGCCGGACCGAACCCCCGCCCGCGCCGCCGCCGCCCGAGCCTGTGGTGCAGCCCGCGCCGGTTCCGCCGGCGTGGCAGGCCTCGCCGGGGAGCCTCTACAGCCCGACCCAGGCGAGCCTCGTGACCGGCATGACCGGCACCGCCCGGCGGGTCGGCGACCTCATCACGGTGATCGTCGAGGAGAACATGCAGAGCCAGGTGGACGCGTCCACCAACACCTCGGCCGCCGGAGACACCGCCTTCGGCGTCCGCTCGGCCTTCGGCCTGGACGTCCAGGCCCTCGACGCCAATCCGAGCATGGGCACCGAGATCTCCCTGGGTCTGGGAAAGACCACCTCCCACAACGGAACGGGCACCGTCTCGCGTGGGAATGCCATTGCCGCGATCGTCACCTGCAAGATCATCGCCGTGCTCCCCAACGGGAACCTCCTCCTCCGCGGGGACAAACAACTCACGGTGAACGGCGAGGACCAATTCATCACCCTCACCGGTGAGGCCCAGTCGCGCGACATCAGCAGCGACAACACCGTGAGCTCCACCCGGCTCGCCGACCCCCACTTCGAGAGTGTGGGACGCGGCGTCGTCGGCGACAAGCAGAAGGTGGGTTGGGGCCAGCGCATCATCGACACCATCGCCCCGTAGGAGACCAGGCCCCCCATGGACATCACCCCTATCCTCGCCACCCTCCTCGCCTTCGGGATGATCCTGCTCGGCAACTACATGGAAGGTGGTCACATCTCCAGCCTTATCCAGCCCACCGCCGCGATCATCGTGATGGGCGGGACAGCGGGCGCGGTGTGGCTCGGGGCCACTCCGGCGGAGGTGAAGGGCTTCATCAAGTTGATGCCGCGGGTGGTGAAGCCAGGCTCGGCCGACAAGAAGAAGCTCATGGAGGACATGCTCAAGGTGGTCGGTGTGGCCCGCCGCGAAGGCATGCTCGCCGTCGAAGGCATGCTCCCCCAGATCCAGAGCGAGTTCCTACGCCGCGGGCTCCGCATGCTGGTCGACGGCCACTCGGGAGAGGACGTCGAGCACGTGCTCGAGCTGGACATGGAGCTCACGGAGCACCACGCCACGGCCGCCTCCAAGCTGATGGTGGACGCCGGCGGCTACTTTCCCACCGTCGGGATTCTCGGCGCCGTTCTCGGCCTCATCCACGTCATGAACAACCTCGCCGATCCCTCGAAGCTCGGTGGCGGTATCGCGGTGGCGTTCGTCGCCACCGTGTACGGGGTCGGCATGGCCAACCTCGTCTGCCTCCCCCTCGGTGCGCGGCTCAAGAAGATCATCCAGATCGACTCCGAGGCGCAGGCCATGGTGCTCACCGGGCTCAAGGGGATCGCCGCGGGTGCGAACGCCCGGCACCTCGAGGAGCTCCTGACGCCCTACGCCGGCCACCATGCCCCCAAGAAAGATGAGAAGGCTGCGGCCTAAGGACACCAGACTGCCATGGCGCGGAAGGTAAAACACGAAGAACACGAGAACATGGAGCGTTGGCTGGTGAGCTACGCCGACTTCATCACCCTGCTCTTCGCGTTCTTCACCGTACTCTACGCCACCGCCCAATCCGACCAGAAGAAGCTGGAGGCGGTGGTGGACTCGATGAACGCCGCCTTCGAAGGAGGAATGCCTCGCGCGTTCCTCGAGGCGTTCACCGGGGCGGCCAACTCGGACGTCGTGCCCACGCACCTCAACAACGATGCCAGCGCGGTCCCGGTGATCGAGAGCATCAAGCAGAACTTGACGGGTTCGCTCTCGGACAACGTCGTGCAGATCGGGCTCGTGAACCAGGAGCTCATCCTGGTGATTCCGGAGACGCTGCTCTTCGGCGCTGGTCGCGCCGATCTGCATCCCGCGGCCTACGGCGTGCTCTCGAAGATCGTCACGGCGGTCTCCGGAACGCCGGCGACCATCGAGGTCATCGGCCACGCCGACGGGGCGGCCCTGCCGCCCGACAGCATCTACACGGACAACTGGGGGCTTGCGACCGCGCGGGCGGTGTCCACCATCCGGTACCTGGAGCGAAAGGGCATCGCGGCCGAACGACTCACCGCCCAGGGCACGATCACCGACGAGCTGGATCCCCAGGTCCGAGCCGTCACCTTGCGGATCCGGTGTGCCGCTCCCGGGGCGGCGGCCGACATCGTCAACCAGATCGAGCACTTCCGCGACCAGACCCAGTGATCTGAGGCCGGAGGCTGGAGACTGGAGACCGGAGGCCGGAGGTCGGAGGAAAGACCGGGGGCCCATGGAAGGCCGGAGGCCGGAGACTGGAGACCGGAGAAAGACCTGGTGGAAGGCTACATCCGAACCGGGGCCGGCCCGAATCGCGCTCTCAAGGGAAGACACGCACGAGTCATAATGGTTCGCGCTGCCAAGGCGCAAAGAAAAACTGCGCTTCAATCGAGAAGTTCTTTGCGCCTTGGCGGTAAATAACCATGCTCAAACAGCTCCCTGGTGTAGTGCTTCGTATTTAACGGACCGTTTGGTCTTGCAAATCCCCTCACTCTTAGTGAATGGGGCTTCATTCACTAGGGTTAGGGCGGGGATGGGGC
>JAYVAS010000525.1:0-7358 GCA_043750895.1 Pseudomonadota bacterium | reverse complement strand
GGGGCGGGCGGGGTAGGTCTTGCCGCCGACCGTGAGCACCGCCGTTCCGGCCGAGCCCGCGAACGCGCTCGTTCCCGTCCAGGTCTTGTCCTTGGCGGTGGTGTCGGGGGTCACGCCGTCGTCGCGGAGCGTGATGGGCGCGGTCGATCCATCCGGCGCGGTGAGGGTTACCGTGACGGTGCCACTGACGGGGGTGGAAGACACGTATCGCGCGACCACCGAGCCGCCGCTCGCCGCGGCGGTTCCGACAACCAGAAAACCCGCGGCAACGGCGCCGAGGCAGCGAGCCACCGAGGTCAAAGAGGCCTCCAAACGATAGGTGACGGAGCGTACCACACCCGCCCGACCTGGCTCACGGGGTCCAGAACGAGATCTCGCCGTCGGCGTCGGCGCACACGGCCGTCCCGTCGGGCGAAACCGCCACTGCGCGCACGCGGACGTGCCCGGCCGACCATACGCGCCATTCGGTACTATCGTTGCGCAACGCCCATACTTCTCCCGAGGTCGTGCCGATCACGAGGGCCTCGCCGCTGGCCGAGAGGTCCACGGCGGAGGCCGGCGGGGCGCCGGAGATCGCCGTCGGCTCCGACAGCCCGGAGCCCGCGATCCGTCCTTCCATCACCCACGCCGAGACTCGGGCGTCCTGCCAGACCACGAAGCGGCCGTCTTCGGCGGCGTCCACCCGCACCGGCCCGGGGGGCAGCGGGACCGAGGCCATGGGGCTGGCGGCGGCGTTGTACCGGGTGAGGGTGGTGGCGTCGGGGGTCGACCCGGCGACGAGGAACCCGCCGTCAGCGAGCCAGATCACCGGACCCGCGAGCTTGGGCGTGTCGGGGCGCGGGATCCAGCGCCGGGGGACGCAGGTCGTTTCTCCCAGCTTGGGCTTGCACGGCTCAGCGACCCAGAGCTGGCCGCCGAGCTTGCTGTTCCACGTGGCCAGGACGGTGTGATCGGGGCTCAGGTCCACCACCGGATAGCTCCGATCCAGCATCGGCGTGACGGTCCGTTCGACGAGGTCGTTCAGGGTGGTCCCCATGTCGCCGCTCAACAGGACCCGGTTGGGCGTGACCCAGGCGAAGCCCGCGTCCGGGCCCGGGATCGCGATGGACACCGGCGTGCGGGCGTTGCGCCGGAGGAGGAGGGTCGCCGACTCACCCTTCGCCTCCACATACACCCGCGCCATCACTTCGTCTCCGGCGGGAGACCAGGCGATCTCCCGCACCTCGTCCGCGGCGGCCGTCGCCACGATCATCAGCATGGGATCCTCCGTCGCCGGTTCATAACCGCGCCGGGGGGCGCGGGGGCCATGCGGACCCGCCGGGCGGAGAACCCGCCGGGATAGTCCGGCGCGCCGGAGGCGCTGGTGAGCGGACAGTTGATCATGGCAGGGATCGTAGTGGCCTTCGTCACCCTTTACGTCTGGTACCGATCGGTCATGCGGCCTCCCAGCGGCGCGCCGGCCGAGGCGAGGTTCCCCGACCGCGTAGCGCCCGATGATCCGAGCGTGGCGGTGGCCTTCGCGGCGGTGCGCCCCGCGCCCGGAGCGGGCCTCGATACCGGAGCCATGGCGGCGGCGGGGGTCCCGGCGGCGGTGGCGGCGGACCTGGGTGCGCTCGCCCGGGCGGACTGCGCGCGGCTCCTCGAGGCGCGCTTCGCGGCGCTCGGCGGGCCGGTGCGGATCGGCGCCGTCCCCTGGGTGGTGGTCCTCCTCGGTACCGACACCCGCGCCGCGCTCGGCGCGGTGGCGGGAGCCGCGCGGGCCGCCGGGCGCGCCGTGGTGTGCGCGGCGCCGGGGTTCCCCGGAGGGCTCGACCTCGACGCGCGGGACCCGGTCGGGGGCGTGCGACGCGCGTTCGGTGCCACCGCCGCCCGGAGCGCGGGCGCGCTGGTGACGGCCCCCTTTGCCGGTGTGCCCTCCGATGCGGAGCTCGACGCGGTCCTCGCCGCCCTGGTGGAGGTGGCCGGAGCCGGGCCGGCCGAGGTGCTGCTGGTCACCTCCGATGCGTCGGCGCCGGTCTCGGAGCGGGTCACCGGCCTCGTGCTCGACACGCCGGTCGGCGCCGCCCTGCTCGGCCTGGCTCCGGTGCGCCCCATCCGGTTCGTCGGTCAGCCGCGTCTGGTTCCGTACGACCCCGCAGCATTCGTTCGGGGGTGGCTCGGGTAGGGGGGCCGCCAAGCCAGACTGATCAGACCGGTGGCGCGGCCGGTCCCCAGAGCCGGCCGGAGAGCATATGGGCGTACATCTTGTAGTCGCCCATCAGCGACCAAATCGGGTGCCGGAAGGTGGCCGGGCGGTTGTGCTCGACAAGGAAGTGGCCGTACCACGCGAAGCCGTAGCCGAAGAGCGGGCACAGCAACAGCAGCATCGGGCGCCCGGTGAGGAGCGCCGTCACCAGCAACCCGTTCAGGATGGTGGTGCCGACGAAGTGGAGGCGGCGGTTGAGCGGGTTCTTGTGCTCGGAGAGGTAGTAGGGCCAGAACTCAGCGAAGCTGGCGAAACCTTCGGTCTTCATGTCCCGGGGGCTACCCGGCGTACGGTGGCGGCGCAATGAGCTGCCCCGCGAGGACCCCCACCGCCAACCCGACCAGGAGGATCCCGGCGCTGACCCCGGCGGCGCGCCGGACTGCGAGGGGCACGACGTCGGCCGCGCGCCCTTCTCCCGCGACCCACCGCGGGAGCCCGGCGGTCATCACCCCGGCGAGCACCAGGGCTGCGCCCACGAGCCCGCCGCCCGCGTGGGCCGCCCAGTCCACGCCGGGTCGGAACGAGGCGAGGACGTTGAGGATCAGGTTCTGTCCCGCGCCCTGCTTGAGCGAGGCCCGGACCGGCTCGGGCAGGAAGCCCTGGTCTCGGACGGCGAGCAGGAACTCGGCGGCCATCAGGCCCCAGAGCGCCCCCGACGCCCCGACCGACATGCCCTCCAGGAACACCAGCGACAGCAGGCTGCCGCCCAGGGCGGAGGCGGTGTAGAGCAGCAGGAAACGCGCCCCGCCCAGGAGGCGCTCAAGGGTGGTGCCGAGGCTGTAGAGCACGAACCCGTTGAAGAGCAGGTGCACCAGGTTCCCGTGGAGGAAGGTGGCCGAGACCAGCCGCCACACCTCGCCGCGGAACACGCTCTCCCGGTGCAGGGCGCCCAGCGAGAGCATCGCCATCGGGTCCTCCATCGCCCCCCGGCTGACCTCCAGCCCGTAGACGAGGCCGATGATGCCGAGCAGCGTGTAGGTGAGCGGGGTGCTCCGGCCGGCCACGAGCGCCTGGAAGGAGGCGCCCTCGGCGTGGGCGGCGCCGGCCAGCGCCATGGCCACCCGCTCGAAGGTGACCCAGTCGGGTGGGCCGTCCGGCGGGGCCAGGAAGCCGCCGAGGGTCCCGCCGGGGTTCGCGACCGAGATGGGCGCGTCGCCCTCGGGGAGGTGCCAGGCCCACACACGGCTGGCACCGCTGGTGGGGAGGGCCTCCTCCAGGCCCGCGCGGGCGTCGGCGCCACCGCCGACGACCACGATCTCCAGCCCGTGGGGGCCCACGCCGGGCACCATCGCGCGGAGGTCGGGCGGTGGTTCCGTCCAGCGGACGATCAACACGTCGGCGCCGCCCGGCAGGCGACCGTACACGACCCCGGGGTCGAGGGTCCGGAGCGCGAGCTGACCGCTGACGACGACGTGATTGACGACACGTTCGTAGAGGCCGTCGGCCGTGCCTCGGTACGATGCGAAAGGGTCCATCTGGGGCCCTAACGTCAAGGCGCGACGGTCATCAGCCCGGCCATGCCGTCGTCGGCGTGTTCGAGGATGTGGCAGTGGTACATCCACTCCCCGGGGTTGTCGAGCGCCGACACGACGGTGACCGTGGTGCGGGGCGGGATGTCGAAGGTGTCCTTCCATCCCTGGCCCTCGGGGGGGCGCACCCCGCCCACGTCGACGACCTGGAACCGGTTGCCGTGGATGTGGAAGGGGTGGTGCATCTCCGAGTCGTTCTCGATCTCGAAGGTGGTGTCGACGTTCTGGGTCACGTCCACCATCGGCACGTCCGGCCACGCGGCCCCGTCGATGGTGACGGTGCCGCCCATCATGTCCTCTTCGAGCAGCCAATGGTGCCCGAGCGGCCCGGTCGGCCCGTCCCACGCCGGGACGTCCGGAGGAGGCGGGGTCCACCCGGCGGAGGCCACCTCGCCTTCCTGGTAGCGGAAGGTCATCACCGGGTTCTCCCCGTCGCCCATCGGGTCCGATTCGATCATGTGACCGTCGGCCTCGTGGAGCTGGAACCGCCGGTTCATGAGCCGGTAGTCGGTGCCGGGCTCTCCGGTGGCCTCGACGACGACCATGTAGCGCTCGCCGGGCGCCATCACGAGGTTCTCGACCGTGTAGGGCTCGGCCAGGAAGCCACCGTCGGTGCCGACCACGGAGAAGGTGTGCCCTTCGAGGCGCAGGTCCCAGTACCGCGCGTTGCTCGCGTTCACGAGTCGGAGCAGGCTGGTCTGACCGCGGGTCCACAACACGGTGCGTTCGCGGTGGCCGTTGGCCATCAGCACATTGCCGAGGCGGCCCATGAGCTGCATCATGTCGGTGTCGGGCGGGGCGATCTGGAGGGTGTCCTCGTCGAGCAGCACGTCGTCGAGCACGATGGGCTGGTCGCAGTCGGGGGCGACCTCGCCCGGGGCGCGGAGGATGATCGGGGCGTAGAGCCCGGCTTCGATGGTGGTGGCGGTGTCCATGTGGGTGTGGAACCAGTAGAAGCCCGTGTCCACCACCGTGAACGTGTAGTCGAAGGACTCCCCGGGCGCGACCGGGTCCATCATCTGCATGATGCCGTCCATGTCGGGGGTCACCCGCAGCCCGTGCCAGTGGATGGTCATCTCGATGTCGGTGTCGTTGGTGAAGTGCACCGTCACCCGGTCGCCGAGGGTGGCCTCGAGCACCGGCCCGGGAACCGATCCGTTGAACGCCAGTCCGCCGGTCAGCGGGGTCCCGGTGCCGGGGTCCCACGCGAGCGCGCTCGCCGTGAGGTCGACCTCCACCGCGCCGGCGGCCGGGTCCAGGTCGGGCATGGCGGTGTACCCGCAGGTGACGGGCGCCGTGGGGTCGACCGGGGCGGTGCCCGTATCGTCCTCGGGCGTTTCCTTGGGGGACGTGCACGCCACGGTGAGGGCGAACACCGAGGCGGCGACAACGCGGGTGTGTCTCATGCTTCCACTTTAGACGCGGACGGCACCGGCGACCGTAGTGATCACCTCCGTCACCCGTGGTCGGCATGATCACCCGTGCGCACGCGGGGTACCGTCCTTAAACGGGAACGCCATTCGGAGCTTCGATGTCCCTCCTCGCCTTCCTCCTCGCCTGCACCGGTGCCTCGACTGACGACTCGGGAAAGAACCCGACCACCGATACCACCGACACGGACACCACCGACACCGACACCACCGACACCGACACCACGGACACCGACACCACCCCCACCTGCGACCCGATGAACTCCGCGGCCGATTGGGCGTGGTACGGCGCGTGTCCGCAGATGCGTACCCCGTGTGACATCGTGGTCACCGGCTGCAGCTTCGCCATCGACTACGAGGCCGACGGCGGCATGACGATGAGCATGCCCTTCGGTGGGACCATCAACGGGAACGTGGTCACCTTCAACGACGACAACGGGGTCACCGGCTGCGTGGGCACGCTCACCGCGCCCGATCAGATCGAGGGGTCCTGCGACGGCGGCTGCACCTTCGAGCTCCACCAGTAGCAGTTTCGGCGCGAAAGTGGTTCGGTTTGGCCGACCTGGGGGGTCTCACGTCCATGGAGCGCACGTGACCCGACCCCTGACCCTGTTCTCCCTGCCCGCCGGACTGGTGCTGCTCGCCTGTGCCGGAGGGCCCGGCAAGCCCGGCGACACCGCCGCCGCGGGCTCCGACCAGGACGTCCGGGGGATCTACGCCCTGACCTGGTCGGACACGCTCACCGTCCGACTCGACATCGGCGGTGCCGTCCAGGAGGTGACGGCCCAGGCCGACGAGGTGGTCACCTTCAACGCACCCGATGGGACGCCGTTGGAGCTGGATCTCGCCGCCTACTGCGCCGACCCGGCGGTGACGTGCCCCAGCGAGGCCTGGCCGACCCGGGTCGCCATCGACCAGGACGATCCGACCGTGGTCTCGGACCTCCACACGCTCCGGGCCTGGGACGCCGACGCCATGGGCGCCGTGGTGTCAGGCGCGGTCGATCACCGGAACGACACCTTCCTGTTCGCGCTGGACGGGGCGTCGGGGGGCAGCGAAAACTGCGCCGCCCTCTCGTTGTCCCTGGCCGGCGGGACCTTCGCGTACCCGGCTCCGGCGGACACCGCCGACACCGCCGCCGAGGGCGCCCCGACCGGGCTCGGGCCCACCGGCATCGACGACGGCGCGGTGGCGGTCGGCTGGCTGGGGGTGTGCGCCTGGGACGGTCTCGCGGTGGCGGCGACGCTGTCGGTGGAGACGACCTACACCGGCGTTCGCACCGGCCCGCTCGAGTAGCCCGCGCGTCGATCCGGCCCGGTCGGGCTACGTGGCGGGTATGGCTCTGCGCCTCCTGCTGGTCGAGGATCGAGAAAACCTCCGCCACGTGCTCGCCCAGGCGTTGAGTGATCGCTTCGACGTCGAGGCCGTGGGCGACGGTGCGGCGGCCCTGCGGCTCCTGCACGAGATCCCGTTCGCGGTGGTCATCACCGACGTGCGCCTGCCGGGGGCGGACGGCATGGACGTGCTCGCCGCGGCCCGCGCCCTCGATTCCTCCCCGGAGGTGGTGCTGATGACCGGCTACGCCGAGGTGCCGGCGGCGGTCGCGGCGCTCCGGGCCGGCGCCTACGACTACCTGTCCAAGCCGGTGGAGGTGGGCGATCTGGTCCGCATCGCCGTTCGCGCGGCCGATCGGCACGCCCTGGTCCAACGTTCTCGGGCGCTCCAGGCCTTCGTCGACGCTGGCGAGAGCGGGTTTCTGGGGCGGTCCCCGGCCGCGATCGAGGTCCGCCGTCGGATCGAACGGGCGGGGCGCCTGCCGGCCCCGGTGGTGCTCGTGGGGGAGTCCGGCACCGGCAAGGAGGTCGCGGCGCGGGAGATCCACCGCGTGCGCAACGAGGGCAGCCTCGTCGCGTTGAGCTGCGGCGGGGTCTCGGAGGCCTGGCTCGACGCCGAGCTGTTCGGGCGGACCGGGCTCCTGGCCGCCGGTGGGGGAGCCGGGACGCTGTTCCTCGACGACGTGGGGGACCTCCCGTCGACGCTGCAGGCCAAGCTGATGCGGGCGCTGGGCGGGGAGGACGCCGAGGACACCGGGGTGCGGCGCCCGCGGGTGATCGCGGCGACCCCGCGGGACCTCGAGCGACTGGTGGCCGACGG
>JAYVAS010000524.1:0-2516 GCA_043750895.1 Pseudomonadota bacterium | reverse complement strand
CCGCCGTAGGCCGCGCCCAGGGTGGAGACGGCCGAGGCCCAGACCGGACCCCGCTTGAGCAGGCAGTCCACCAGGGTTGCGACCGAGGCGTCGGTGAAGCCCACCAGGTGGGCGGTGAACGAAATCTCCACCGCCTCGATGTCCTCGGTCTCCCGGAGCGCGTAGACAGCCCCACGGTCCTTGAAGGCCACGACCTGTTTCTGGTCCTTGGCCAGCCCGTTCATTTGGATGTCCCCGTCTTCGTAGATGACCACGAACGACAACGGCGTCCCCGTCGCGTCGATGATGGTGATCGTCCCGTCCTTGGGGATGATCGGGTTGCTCGAGGTTGCCATGGTCGGCTCCTACTGGAGGGCGAGGGTGTGGAGGGCGTTGAAGATCAGGTCGAGGCGCAGCCAGTCGCCGGCGTCCACGAGGGTCCGATCGGTGTTGACGTAGAGGACGTGGGCGTCGACGGGCCAGGTGGCGTCGTGCTGGCAGAGCTGCCGGATGAGCGAGTGCTCCAGGTCGAGGGCGACGTCGAGGCTGTCGACCCCGTCCTTGGGCTTGACCCGGGCGGTGAACCGCACCACGAAGGGGGTGGCAACGTTTGCACCCACGTTGACGCGTTGGCGGCTCCCGTCCGCCGTGGTGCGCGGGACGCCCACCGCGAACGCACCGTGGGCGATGCTGGCCGGGTCACGACCCACCAGCTCGTACAGGTACGGGCTCTCCTTCCACGGAGCGCCGAGCGCCACGACACGGGCCGCGACGCGCTGCCGAAGCGTGGCCACGGTGAGGCTCATGTCAGTACCAGTCCCCCTCGCCGCTGTCGGCGAGGAACGTGACAGGGTGGACGGGACGCGCCGTTTGGTCCGGCATCCCGTCCTCGTTGGCGTCGTACTTCAGGGTGAGGCCAGCCCACGCCACCGCAAAGCGCTTCTCATACTTCTTGGCCTCTGCCGCCCACTTCGCTTCCGCGGCCTGGGAGATGGAGAAGTCGTCGAAGATCAGCTCGAGCGTCTTGTACAGGTGGGCGCGTCGGAACTCCTCGGGGCTCGTGATCAGGTGGGCGATGCTCCCGCCCTGCCGAAGGAGGGTGACGATCTCCTCCCAGGCCTCGTCGAGCTGGTTCTGGTAGGAGGTCTGCGAGCTCGGCCGGAGGTCGGCCAGGTCGCTGTGGCGGCGAAGCAGGTCGTCGTCGGTGACCACCGGGTACAGGCGGCGCCGGCCCACCGCGCACGCCCGGCGAAAGGTGTGGGTCACTCCGTCGGGCATGATGAGCGCCCACTCAACGAGGTAGCCCTCGGCGAGCTCGACGCTGGTGGTGAGGGTGCCGGCGGCGACGTCGTGCACGGCCATGGACCCAGTCACGTCGGTGACCTGGACGGGCCCGAGCAGCGCCGAGCCGTCGGGCTTGTAGATCGCCACCGTGCTCCCGAGCTCGGTGGGCGCAACCAGCGCGCCCGACCGGTAGACGGGACACGTGATCCGGTTCAGCCGTCCGCGCTCGAGGAGCTCGGGACCAGCGAACCGGGCCGTGTAGAGCGTGTCGGCGGCGGACATCGGTTTAGGTGACGTCCTTGGCGATGGCGATCAGGACGTGCACCTTGAGCTTCCCCGCGGTGAGGTTGGTCACGGTGCCGTTGCCCAGGTTCGCGCCCGAGGCCGTGAGGCGGGCCAGGAGCTGCTTCCCGTCAGCGGTGACCCAGGCCCCCTTGACGTGGCGGCGGGTCAGGGTCGGAGACCCAGAGAGGACCTCGCCGGCGGTGATGAAGCCGTCGGTGTCGGCCGAGGTGCCGACCTCCACGGTGAGCCCGGTGACGCTCCCCGAGGTGAACGCGGTGTCCAGCTTCGTCCAGGCGGAGATGACCTCCGCGCCGGCGGGAAGGACGTCGCCCAGGTTCACGTTGGCCGAGGCCCCCGCGACGATGAGCGCCGTGTCCGCGTAGCTCAGCGCGAACACCAGGTGGAGGATGCCGCGGCCCATGCTGGCCCGGCGGACTTGGGTAGCGGCCATCACGCCTCCGGGGGGGCGAGGTCACCCACGGGGGCGGGCTCCTCGTCGGTGTCGGTGTCGGTGTCGGTGTCGTTGTCCTCGATGCCGACGGAGAACCCAGGCTCGACCAGGGTGTAGAGCAGGCGGTGCGCGGCCTCGAGCTTCTTGTCCGCGAGGACGAGCGCCTTGGTGTTCTCGGGCGTGGCCGTGTTGAGGAGGTTCTGGGCCGCGCGGAGGGCGGCGCGCGCCTCCTCCAGGGTGGCCTTGTTGGCGCGCACCCGCTCGGTGCGGGCCGCCTGTTCGGTGGTGGTCTTCATTGGTCGTCGTCCTTCCGGCGGTCGCCGGTTTCAGAGTTGTCGTCCGTGAGCTTGGGCGCCGGCGCGGGCTTGCTCGACTTCGGCGCCGGCCGCTCGGGGGGCTTGTCGGCCGCTCCGCCCCCGGCGGGGCGTCCGCCCTTCACGACGGTGAAGGCGCGCATCTTGACTTCGTAGGTCTCGGAGATTCCCGCGGCGGTGGCGGACCGCTCCGCCGAGGTCCG
>JAYVAS010000523.1:0-4358 GCA_043750895.1 Pseudomonadota bacterium | reverse complement strand
GAACGAAAGCAACGGGGAAGCTGGCGCGTTGAACGGGGGTAGGTGCCCCCATGGACGTCCGCTTCACGCCGTCTCCCCCTCTCGCCGCCATTCTCGCCGGTCAGCACCTGCTCGGTGACGTCGTCACCTGGCTCTTCGCCACCGGCGGCGACATCGTCGACATCGTCGTGCAGGACGAGTACACCCACGACGTCCTGGTCCGGCTCGCCGACGGCAGCGTCCTGGTCTACGAGACGACGTGACTGGGCGGCCTGGTGGCGGTCGCCACCTGGGACCACCTGCCGACCGCCGCGGAGCTGCTCGACGGGCGGGTCGCCCGGGGGTGGACCCCGACGCCCTCGCCCATGCGCGACGGGCCACGGGTGCTCGGCTACGCGGCGTGCTTGAACCCCGCTACCGTCTGACCCCGAGGAACAGGCCGCGATCGCGGGTGAAACCGTCGGACTCGAAGCGGGTGGTGAACCCCGCGTCCTCGAAGACCGCGCGCATCGTCTCTCGCGGGCACATCCACATCCGGTGGTGCTCGACGAAGTGTTCGACCGGATGGCCCTTGCGGCCCACCAGCCAGTGCATGTCCATCACGGCGTACGCACCGTCGCGCCCGCTGGTGTTCATGCGGCAGAGGCGCAGGTCCGGCTTGTCGTGGACGGTCATGAAGGGCCGATCGACCACCCAGTCCTCCGGTGCGATCCAGGGTTCGACGATCAAGGCGCCGCCGGGACGGACGGCGGCCGCGAAGGCGCGCGCGGCGGCGCGGAGGGCGGACTCGCCCGGGAGGTAGCCGATCGAGGAGAAGAGGCAGAGGAGCGCGTCGTAGGGGTGGTCGACGGTGAAGTTGCTCATGTCCGCCACGCGGAGCGGGACGCCGGGCAGCTTGGCCCAGGCGACGTCGACCATCGGCTGGTTCAGGTCGAAGCCGGAGACGTCGTAGATGTGGCGGAGGTGTTCGAGGTGGTTGCCGGTGCCGCACGCCGCCTCGAGGATGCGGGAGCCGGGACGGACCCCCAGGGCGCCGAGGTGTTCGGCGATCCGGAGCGTCTCGGCCCGGTAGTCCTTCCAGGCGTAGATGACGTCGTACAGCTCGGCGCGCGTGGCGTAAATGGTACTCATAGGGGTCAGACCCTCGATCGGATCCATTACTAACAGAGCAACGCCGGGTTTCGCGGGGCGGCGGCGTTCAACACCGGGCGCATGGGTCGGGCGTCGGCCGGACTCTGCCAAGAAAACGTAGGTTCGCCTGAAGCGGGCCGATCCGGGCTGCGCGGGGATCGACGGGTGGGCCAGGATGCACGGGCCGGCCACCTTCGAAAACGGTAGGTTCGTCCGTGCCGAATGGATCCGGTGTGGGGTCAGACCCCTTTTTGAATCCATTTCGCCGACCCACAGGAAATCCGAGGTTCGCCCGTTCCGAATGGATCCGGTGGGGGGTCAGACCCCTCTGTGGGGTACATTCCCGCCGTGCTCCTCGCCGCCCTCGCGCTCGCCGCGTCCGTCGCCACCACGCCCGCGCAACGGTGCGACGCCGCCGACGTGGTGGTCCTCGCCGAGGTCACCGGCGCGACGAGCGAACCGACCCCCGCCAACCGCATCCGCACCCGCTGGGATCTGGCCGTACTGGGTGTGCTCAAAGGCACCCGGCCCACCACCGCGCTCACCCCCGGCGGCACCGTCGCCGGCCTGACCCTCACCATCAGCGAAGCCGCCCCCCTCCAGACCGACCACCGCTACCTGCTCTTCCTGCGCACCCGCCCCGACGGCGACTGGGTCATGGGCGTCGACGGCGCCATCGCCGTGCAGGTCGGACCGGACAGTCCCGGCGCCGACTGGACCACCCTCGCACCGACCCTGGGCCGCTGTGCTCCTCGTTGAGCTCGCCGCCGCCTGGGTCGGCACCGGCGCCTTCTGGGACTGGCAGGTCCACCCCATCGAAGACCCGTTCCGCATCGACGCCGCCACGTTCCCCGCCGGGGTCGGCGACACCGGCGCGATCGACGAGGCGCTCACCACCAACATGGAAGCGTGGTCCGCCGCCGGGGCCGACGTCAGCCTCACCCCGGCGGACACCGGCGCCTACACGCTCTACCCCGACGGTCACTTCTCCATCGGCTACGAGGACATCTACGTGGGCGGCGGTACCCTCGCCTTCGCGGGGACCTGGAGCTGGGACGACGGGGGCGCCTTCGACTGCGACATCGTCTACCTCGCGTCCAACGACTACGGAGCCGTCACCTGGTCGGCCGGGCCCGACGTCCCCACCGACAGCCGCATCGACGTGCGCGCCGTCGGCCTGCACGAGCTGGGCCACTGCCTGGGCCTGGGCCACAGCGACGACGGCAGCGCCGTCATGTACGCCTACTACACCGGCGTGCGCACGCTCCAGCCGGACGACGTCACCGGGGTCCTGGCCCTCCACGGCACCCCCTGCGGCGACGGCGACGGCGACGGGCAGGCGGTCTGCGACGGGGACTGCGCCGACGACAACGCCCTCGTCCACACCGGGGCGACCGAGTCCTGCAACGGCGTGGACGACGACTGTGACGGCGTGGTGGACGACCGGAGCGAGGTGAGCATCGACGTCGGCGGTCGCGCGACATCGGCCGCCTTGGACTACCAGGCCGCGGGGAACGTCGTCACGCCGCTCGCCCCCACGGCCCTGCTCCGCTTCCGGGCGCGGGTCACCGTCGACCCGGGCACCCGGCTCGTCTGGGCGGTCCACAGCTCCGCAGACGGCGGCACCACCTGGGCGCTCGTGCGTTCCGCCCGCACCGAGGCGACGGCCGACACCTACCAGCAGAGCCCGGACCTCGATGTCGCGATGGTGCCCGGGACCGCCTACGCCGCCACCGTGGGCGGGCTCGGCGGGTTCGCGGCCGCCTACGACGGCACCCCCGACCTGGCGACCGTGGGCGTGCTCACCCCCCTCGGCGGCGTCTCGGGCCGCGCGCTCGCCGACGACCTCGGCGCAGTTCAAACGACCTACCTGTGCGACCAGCAGTGGGACGTCGTGGACCTCCCGGACCCCGACGGCGACGGCCAGACCGCCACGTGCGGCGACTGCGCCCCCACCGACCCGACCCAGGCGGGCACGCTCCCCGAGCTGTGCAACGGGCTCGACGACGACTGCGACACCCTCGTCGACGAGGACTTCGCCAGCGACACCGACATGGACGGCGTCATCGACTGCCTCGACGTGTGCCCCCACGACGCGCTGGACACCTGCGACGACCCGGTGGACACCGCACCGGTCGACTCCGCCCCCGAAGACTCGGCCGACACCGACGTCGCCAAGCCCGAGCCGGCCGCCGCGTGCGGGTGCGCCTCGGGTGGCACGTCGACCGGATGGCTCGGTCTGATGGGGATCGTCCCGATCGTCGGTATCGTCGCGGCGCGTCGCCGCCGGACGAAATGGATCCGGGTGGGGGTCTGACCCCTCTGCGGATCCATTCCTGGGCGGAGCAGCTCCTGTCCGGTGACACCCTCGCCGACAAGCTGTACGCCCCCGCCGCGCTCACCGACGACCACCCCGGCGACCCGATCGCCACCCCCGACCGTCCCGGCCGCCCGCCGGGACTCTGGGAGGACGGCAAGGCGAAGTTCCCGGGCGAGCTGCGCGACGCCGTCCAGCGCGGTCGCGCTCTCCACTTCTTCGCCAACCACGAGCTGCTCGCCATCGAGCTGTTCGCCCTGGCACTGCTCCGTTTCCCCGACGCCGACCCCGGCTTCCGCAAGGGAGTCGCCGCGATCATCCAGGAAGAGCAGAAGCACCTCGCCGCCTACCTCTCCCGCATGGGCCCGGTCGCCTTCGGCGACCTCCCCACCCCCCGCTTCTTCTGGACGACGCTCGCCCCCGCCCGCGATCTCCCCGCCTTCGTCGCCGGCATGTCGCTCACCTTCGAGCAGGCCAACCTCGACTTCGCCGGCTGGTACGCCGACGCCTTCCGCGCGGTCGGCGACGCCGGGACCGCCGACCTGCTCGAGGAGGTGCTCGCCGACGAGATCGGCCACGTGAAGCACGGCGTCACCTGGTTCCGTCGCTGGTGCCCGGGGCCACTCTGGGACCGGTGGACCGATGCCCTGCCGCCGCCGCTCACCCCCGCCCGCGCCCGCGGGCCCCACTTCCGCCGCGCCGACCACGCCGCCGCCGGCATCGACGCGCTCACCCTCGACCGCCTCGCCGTGTACGGAGCGTCGAAGGGTCGCCCGCCCGCGGTGTTCGTCTTCGACCCCCACGTAGAGTCCGACGTGGCCGGACTCCCCACCGTCAAAGCGAGCAGCGCCGTCGCCCGGGGCCTCGCCACCGTGCCGATGTTCCTCGCTGGCCTCGATGACGCGGTGCTGGTCGACCGCGTCCCCGCCCC
>JAYVAS010000522.1:0-6209 GCA_043750895.1 Pseudomonadota bacterium | reverse complement strand
CGGCCGCGCTGCCGTCGTTGCAGTCGCTGCTGTTGGCGGAGTAGCCGGCCGGGAGCGAGCACGAGCGGGTGGTGCTGGTGGACGTCCCGTAGCCGTCGCCGTCCGCGTCGCGGTAGTAGGTGGAGCCGACGCCCTCGTCCACCGAGCCGTCGCAGTCGTCGTCGAGCGAGTTGCAGGCTTCGGCCGCGCCCGGGTTCACGTAGTAGTTGGAGTCGTCGCAGTCGGACCCGCCGCAGGCCGACATGTCGTAGCCGTCCCCGTCGATGTCGCAGGCGCAGACCGGGTCCGCAGCGCAATCGGAGTCGTCGCAGTCGAGATCGCCGTCGAAGTCGTCGTCCACCCCGTTGTCGCAGTCCTCGGAGCAGCCGGTGCCGGCGCTGACGTCGAAGGAGAGGGTGTAGTCGCCCATCGACGAGCCGCGGCAGTAGCCGGAGTAGCTGGTGGGGACGCTGAACCCGTAGCCCTCGACGACCACGTAGTAGGTAGAGCCTGCCACGCAGGTGAAGGACACCGAGTCGGTCGTGGTCGAGGCGGCGGTGGAGCCGTCCTCGCAGCCGCTGTAGGGATCGCAGGTGGAGTCGAGGATGTAGATGTCGAGGTCGCAGTCGAGCCCGGAGATGTCGAGGGTGACGGTGCCGCTGCTCTGGCAGGTGAACTCGTAGGCGTCTTCCCCCGAGCTCTGGGTGAGGTTCGCGTAGGGGCTGCCGCAGCTGTAGCAGTCGCGGGCGCCGCAGGTGCCGCCCAGATCGCTGGTGTCGGAGCTGCTGACCCGGCCCGAGACGGTGCTCGAGCAGGTGAGTACGTCGGTGATGGGCTGCGAGCTAGGGCAGGCGGCGATCGCGGTGTTCGACCCCAACAAGGCGACGGCGGCGAGGGCGAGTCGGGCGAGAGGAGGCATCGGAGCTCACAGCGAGGGTATGGTATTAGACCACGTTTCGCGCGCTAACGAGGCCGTTCGGTATGGACCAAGGCAGTCGACCGATCCGAACCATTCTACTCGGTATCGCTCCGGTGGTGTCGGCCGCGCTCGCGGTTGGCGTTGGGTTCTTGGTGTTGGTGGGGTGGAAGCTCGGCGTCACCGAGCTGATCAGGATTCGTCCCGGGCTGGGCGCGATGGCGCCGAGCGTCGCCCTGGCGCTGATCCTGGCCGGTGGCGCGCTGCGCCTGCTCTACGATCCGCGGAGGACACCGGCCACGCGCACCCTGGGCGTGCTCGCGGCGGCGACGGTCACCCTGATCGGCGGCCTCGCCACGGTCGGGGCCTCGGGCGGCCTCGACCGCCTGTTCGTGGAACCCGCACTCGCGGTGCGGGACGTCACCGGGCTCTCCGCCTTCTCCCTCGTGGTCATCGGCGCCTCCCTCGTCCTGCTCGCCCTCGACGGCCGCACCGTGGAGCGCATGGCCGCGCTGCTCACCGTCACCGTCTCCGGCACCGCGCTGTTCACGCTCGTCGGGTACCTCTACGGCGCGGACGCCATCTACTCGTCGGCGGAGGCTCAGGCCGAGCCGCTCCACGCCGCGGTCGTGTTCCTCGCCCTCGGGGTCGGGGTGGCGTGCGCACGGCCGAACGCCGGGGTGGTCCGGCTGCTTCGTAGCGAGACCGGGGGAGGGCAGGTCGCCCGGCGGATCCTGACCCCGGTGGTGGTGCTCCCCGTCGCGCTGGGGTGGGGGGTGCTGCGCGGTGCCCAGCTCCGCGGGTACGACATCGAGTTCGGCGTCGCCCTCTACACGATCCTCATCATCGGCGTGTTGGCCACGCTGGTCTGGGGCGCGGCGCGGGCCCTGGCCGACTCCGACCGGCAGCGCCTCGCCGCCGAAGAGGCGTTGAAGACCCAGGAAGAGCAATACCGGAGGGACGCCCGCTTCTTCCACACCGTCCTCGACAGCCTCCCCGACGGGGTGACGGCGACCGATCTGGAGGGGCGGCTCATCCTGTGGAACCTCGCGGCGGACCCGATCGTGCGGCTCGCGCCGGCGGGGGCCACGGTCGGCGAGCGCATCGAGGCCTACGGCGCCGTGCTCGGTGACGGCAGCACCCCCGTCACCGAGGAATCCTTCCCGATGACCCGGGCGCTGGCCGGGGAGACGGTGTCGGGGCTCGAGATGGTGGTGCAGCGCGCCACGCCGCCGGCGTCCCTTTCCATCAGCGCCTCCCCGCTCCGGGCCACGGACGGGTCGGTGATCGGGGCGGTGGGGGTGTTCCGAGACATCAGCGAGCGTCGCGCACTGGAGGCGCAGCTCTTCGTCGCCGACCGGCTGGCTTCGGTCGGGTTGTTGGCCGCTGGCGTGGCCCACGAGATCAACAATCCGCTGGCGGTGATCTCGGGAAACCTGCAACTACTCGGGATCAAGCTGGCGGACGCTCCGGGTACCCTGCGGATGGTGACCGACTCAGCGGCCGCCAGCGAGCGGATTCGACAGATCGTCAAGGATCTCCGTACGGTGTCGGGGGCGGACTCGGAGAAGCGGACCCCGCTGGACCTGCGGTCCATCCTCGAGGCGTCGGTGCGTGTCGCCGCCAACGACATCCGGCAGCGGGCGCGGGTGGTCGAGGACTACCAGCCGGTGGCGCGGGTGTTGGCCAACGAAGCGCGGATGGGCCAGGTGTTCCTCAACCTGGTGATGAACGCGGCGGCGGCGATCCCGGAGGGGGCCGCCGATCGGCACCAGGTGCGGGTGCGGACCATGATGCGGGCCGACGGGAAGGTGGTCGTCGAGGTGTCGGACACCGGCTCGGGGATCCTCCCGGAGCACCAGGCCCGCCTGTTCACGCCGTTCTTCACCACCAAGCCGATCGGCGAGGGCTCGGGGCTCGGCCTGTCGATCTGCCACCGGCTGGTGGCCGAGGTCGGCGGAGACATCGAGGTCAACTCGACGCCCGGGGCGGGCTCCACCTTCCGCGTGGTGCTGCCGGCGATGGCGTCCGAGGCCCCGGTGCCCCTGCCCGCCAACACGGCGCGCCGGGTGCTCGTGGTCGATGACGAGCCCGACATCCGGGCGCTGATCCAGGCGGCGCTCGCCCAGACGCACGAGGTCCACACGTGCGCCTCGGGGGCGGCGGCGCTCGCACAGATCGCCGCCGATCCGGCGTGGGGGGTGATCCTCGTCGACCTCATGATGCCGGGGATGTCGGGCATCGAGCTGTGGCGGCGGCTGGCAGCGGCGGACCCGCGGTTGGCGGACCGGGTGGTGTTCTTGTCGGGCGGCGCCTACACCGCGGAGGCCCAAACGTTTCTGCGCGAGCACGGGCCGCGCTACCTCGAGAAGCCCTTCGACCTGGCGACGCTGCGGAGGACGGTCACGGCGGTCGGGGTCGGCTGAGCCTCACCGCAATCGTGCGCCGACGATCACCCAGAGCGCCCGCACCCCGTCCCGCCAGGTGATCTTCTTGCCCTCGGCGTAGGACCGACCCGAGTAGGAGATGGGCACTTCGTAGACGCGCAGGCCTGCCCGGGCGACCTGGGCCGTCACCTCGGGCTCGAAGCCGAACCGCGTCTCGCGCAGGGTCAACCGGAGCAGCGCCTCCCGACGGAACAGCTTGTAGCCGCACTCCATGTCGGTGAGGTTCAGGTTGGTGAGCAGGTTCGAGAGGCCGGTGAGGGACCGGTTGGCCACGTAGTGGTGGTAGTTCAGGACCCGGTGGGGGCCGCCGCCCAGGAACCGGGAACCGAACACCACGTCGGCCCGGCCGTCCAGCAGGGGCTCGAGGAGCTGGGGGAACTCCCGGGGGTCGTACTCGAGGTCGGCGTCCTGCACCACGACCAGCTCCCCGCGGGCGAGCGCGAAGCCGGCGTGCAGCGCGGCACCCTTGCCCTGGTTGTGGGGCTGGGCGTGGAACTCCACCGCGGGGTGTGCGTCGGCGAGGCGGCGGCCGATGTCGGGGCTCGCGTCGGTCGAGCCGTCGTCCATCAGGATCACCTGCAGCCGGTAGGGCTGCGCCAGGACCCGGCCCACCAGCGTCTCCAGGGTGCCGGCCTCGTTGTAGACCGGGATGACCACAGAGATGAGCGGCGTCGTCGACATCGGGCGCAACGTTCTACTCCGCCGGGCCGACCCTGTACACGGACGGCGACCCTCGGGGCGCCCGGTTCGTTCGTTGAACAATCTTCATTGAAAACAAATCAAGACAGTGTATGCTGCCTCCATGGCTCGCACCGCCGCCCTCGACGCCCGCCGTTCCCAGCTGCTGCTCGTCGGGAAGCGCATCTTCTCGGACCGGGCCTACGACGCCGTGTCCACCGAAGAGATCGCGGCGGAGGCGGGGATCTCGGCCGGGCTGCTCTACCACTACTTCGCGAACAAGAAGGGGTTCTACGTCGCGACCATCCGCGCGGCCGCGGACGAGGTGGTGGCCGCCACCCGCTTCCCGCCCGAGCGCTCCTTCGCCGAGGCGGCGCCGGTGGCCCTCGGCGGCTTCCTGGACTTCATCGAGGCCAACGCCCGGCTCTACATCAGCCTGATGCGCGGCGGGGTGGGGGCTGACGCCGAGGTGCACGCCATCCTCGACGAAGTGCGCACCACCCTGCTCAACCGGGTGATCGACGCCTCCGGGGTCAACGCGACCCCCGCGCTGCGCCTCCGCCTGCACGGCTGGCTCGGGTTCGTGGAGTTCACCTCCGTGCGTTGGCTCACCCATCGGGAGGTCAGCCGCCCGGAGTTGATGGTCCTGCTCGTCGAAGCGCTCCCCCCTGCCATCTACGCGGAGGTCCTGTCATGATCGGCTATCTGCTCGTGTTCATCAGCGTCGTGGCCCTCTCGCTGGCCACCGCCTACGGGGGGTGGGCGCTCCTCCTGCCCACGGCGCTCCTGTTCCTCGTCGTGCCCTCAGCGGACGCCATCACCCCCCAGAACCACGACAACACGCCGCTGCCGCGCGCCCTCGGCTGGCTCCCCCATCTCTTCGTCCCGGTCCACCTCGTGGTGCTGGCCTGGTCCCTTCGAACCGTCGTGCACGGCGGGGCCTCGTTCCCGGAGCAGGTGGTGCTGACCGTCTCCATCGGCCTCGCGTCCGCCATCGCGATCAACGTCGCGCACGAGCTCATGCACCGGCCGGGTCGCCTCGCCCAGGGGCTCGCCACGCTGGTGATGACCACCACGTCCTACCCCCACTTCGTCACGGAGCACGTACAGGGCCACCACAAGCACGTCGGGACGGCGCGCGACCCGGCCACCTCACGCGCGGGCGAGTCCCTCTACGCCTACCTGCCGCGCACGCTGTGGGGCGGCCTGGTCAGCGCGTGGCGCATCGAAGTGGCCCGGGTCGGCATGGGGCTGCGCAACCGCATGTGGGGCTACGCGCTCGGCTGGTCGGCCCTGGTCGCGCTCGTCGGCGTGGCGCTCGGCGCGGCGGGGGTGGTGGCCTTCCTCGGCCAGTCGCTGGTGGCGGTGCTGATGCTGGAGACCATCAACTACATCGAGCACTACGGGCTCACCCGCGCCGAGCTGGCCCCCGGCCGTCCCGAGCGGGTCCAGCCGCGCCACTCCTGGAACTCGTCCCACCGGGTGTCCAACTGGATGCTGCTGAACCTGGCGCGCCATTCGGACCACCACGCCTTCGCGGCGCGGCCCTACACCGAGCTGCGCCACCACGACGACGTCCCCCAACTACCGGGGAGTTACCCCGCGATGATCCTGCTGGCTCTCGTCCCGCCCCTGTGGTTCCGGGTGATGGACCCGCGGGTGGCGGCGACCCGGTCGATCGCGGCCTGAGCGGCTTCAGCTCGGCGCGCAGGTCGACCGGACGAGAAATCCAGGGCCGCCCGGATTGACAGGCTCGCCCGGAGGGGAGCAGACTGTGGTCGATATCGGAGGCTCAATGGGTGCACTTCGAAAGGCCGCGATCGGCTGCGGGGGGCTTGGGGTCCTCCTCGCGATCGGCTCCGCGGGGCTCGTCGGGTACGGTGTCGCCACCTTCGACAGGAACTTCTCGTTCCGAGAAACGCCCTACCCGGAGGTCACCGCGAGCGCGGATCCGGCGGTCATCGAACGCGGCCGGTACCTCGTCACGGGTCCGGGGCACTGTTCCTCGTGCCACGCCGGGACGGCCGATCGCGCACACCCCGAGCGGCTCACCCAGGACGCCCCGCTCTCGGGCGGCTTCGAGTTCGCCATGGGTCCCATCGCCACGGTCTGGGCGGCGAACCTGACCTCGGACGAGGCCACCGGGATCGGAAGGTTCACCGATCGGGAGCTGGCGCGCGCCATCCGCC
>JAYVAS010000521.1:0-6847 GCA_043750895.1 Pseudomonadota bacterium | reverse complement strand
CTGGGACAGCCTCCACCAAGCGGGGGTGGACGTCGAGGTCTACCGGATGCCGGGGAACTACCCGCCGACCCCGTCCGACGCCAAGGTCCTCTCGGGCATGGGCACGGTCGACATGCGCGGCGGCTACGGCGTCTACACCTGGTTCACCGACCAGCCGGTCGCGGATCGGGCCAACGTGAAGGGCGACGTCCAGCTCGTCAGCGTCCAGGACGACGACCTCGACGGCGCGCCCGACACCGTCCGCGGCCTGCTCAAAGGCCCGCCCGACATCTTCCACCTCGCCCCGGGCGAGATCCCCGGCGACGACGACTACCTCACCACCCCCGTGACCATCACCCTGGACCCCAGCGAGGACGTCGCGCTCATCGAGGTCGGCGACGACCGGGCGGTGATCCGCGAGGGCGAGTGGACCCCGTGGATGGCCGTCTCCTACGACGCCCTCCCCTACGGAATGCTCCCCCTCGGTGCCATGGTGCGGTTCTACGCCAAGGAGCTGCGTCCCGGCTTCGTGGTGTACGCCTCGCCAGTGAACATCGACCCGCGCTCGCCGGCCCAGGACGTCTCGACCCCGAGCAGCTTCGCCACCGACATCGCCGAGCTGATGGGTCCGTTCTACTCCCAGGGCATGCCCGAGGAGACGAACGCGCTGAAGGACAAGCTCTTCTCGGACGACGACTACGTCGCCCAGGTGGCGCTGATCCAGGAAGACGCCGGCGCCATGCTGGACCTGGCGCTGGCCCGCTTCCAGCGCGGGGACATGACCTTCATGTACCTCTCCGACATCGACCTCCAGTGCCACATGCTCTGGCGGCACCACGACCCCAAGTACCCGGACGCGCCGCCGCATCCGGCCTTCGAGGCGGAGTCGGCCGAGAAGCACGCCTTCGACATCGAGGGCTACTACCAGCACGTCGATCGGCTCCTCGGGACGGTGCGGAACCGCCTCCCGGCGGACACCGCGATCGTCGTGATGTCCGACCACGGCTTCCAGCCCTACACCCGCGAAGTCGAGCTCAACGCGTGGCTGCGCGACAACGGCTGGCTCACGCTCAAGGACGGCAAGACCGAAGGCCACATCGCCGCCGGCGCGGTGGATTGGAGCAAGACCCGGGCCTACGGGATCGGGTTCAACGCCATCTACCTGAACCTCCAGGGTCGCGAAGGGGAGGGCATCGTCCCCGTCGCCGACGCCGACAAGGTGATGGCCGAGCTCTCGGACCAGCTGCTCGCGATGGTGGACCCCAAGAACGGCAAGAAGCCGGTGCGGCGCATGTTCCGGTCCAAGGACGCCTACAGCGGCACCCGGCTGGCGGAGGCGCCCGATCTGGTCGTCGGCTACGACGCCGGCTACGGCGCCTCGGACGAGAGCACCCTCGGAGAGGTGGTCGCCGAGCAGATCTCCGACAACACCTCCCGCTGGTCGGGCAACCACCTGATGGACCCCGAGGTCGTGCCGGGTGTGTTCGTCACCAACCAGAAGGTGTCCACCGATGGTCACGACCTCACCGACGTGACCGCCACCATCCTCCACTGGTACGGCCTCCCCGTGAACGCGGGCATGGCCGGCAAGCCCATCTTCTAGTCCCTTCTGATCCTTCGGATGATCAACGGAGTTTTCTCATGTTCGGCTTCGGAAAGAACGTCTCGGTCAAGATCGACAAGGACCTCCACGCCCGCCTGATCAAGGTGGCGGACGTGGCCGGCTATGCCACCGTGGACGAGTTCGTCGCCCACGTCCTCGAGAAGGAGATGATCCACTTCGAGGACTCCAAGAACGACGACGAGATCCGCGCGAAGCTCAAGGGCCTCGGCTACATCTCGTAGCCGCAAAGAACCATGATGAACGCCTTCAACGCGGTGCTCAGCGCCGTCTTCGACATCCTCCTCGCCCCGTTCGGGCACCGCTACGCGGCGTTCGATCTGGTGCTGTGGCCCGTGTTGGCGGGCGTGGTCGCCCTGCTCGTCTACAAGCGGGTGAGCAACCAGGCCGGCATCACGAAGGCCAAGGGCAAGATCACCCAGCATCTGCTCGAGGTGGTCCTGTTCGGGAACGACGTGGTCGGGGTCATGGTCTCCACCGCGAAGGCGCTCGGTCAGAACGTCCTCTACGTCGGGCACAACATCCTCCCCATGATCGTGATGTTCGTGCCGATGATGGCGATGCTCGTGCAGTTGGTCTCCAACTACGCGCTCGCGCCGCTCCCCGTCGATTCGACCGTGCTCATCGAAGTGAAGCTCGATCGGGCCGTCAGTCAGGCCGCGGCGAGCGAGATCACCCTCGAGCTGCCCCCCGGCATCCGCCTGGACGCGCCGCCGGTGCGCACCCCGAGCGGTGAGGCGGTGTGGCGGGTGCACGCGGAGAAGGCGGGGGACTATGTCCTGAAGCTCAACGTCGGCGGCGTCACCCTGGAGAAGGGGGTCGCGGTGGGCGGCGAGCCGCGCAAGGTGCCGGTCATGCGCACCAAGAGCTGGGAGGGCTTCCTCTACCCGGGTGAAGCCGGCGTCCCGGCCGACTCCCCCTTCTACTCGATTGGTCTGCACTACCCGGACCGGGAGATCGCGTTCTTCCCGGACGGCGAGGGCGGCATCCTCCTCTGGTTCTTCGTGCTCTCCCTCGTCGCGGGCTTCGTCCTGAAAGACTACTTCGGCGTCACCCTTTAGCCCCCCTGCCCGGACCCGATAGGGTCTTCGGATTGTTGGAGATACCTCGTGGCAAGTTTCTTCGGCGACTTCATGCGCCAGCGTAAGTACGGTGAGCCCGTCGTCATCGTGTCGGGGCTCCCGCGGTCGGGCACCTCGATGATGATGAAGATGCTCGAGGCGGGCGGCGTCCCGATCATGACCGACGCGATCCGCACCGCCGACGTCGACAACCCGAAGGGCTACTACGAGTACGAGCGGGTCAAGGACCTGGAGAAGGAGAAGGACAAGTCCTACGTGAAGGAAGGCCGCGGCAAGGCGCTGAAGGTCATCTCGTTCCTGCTCAAGGAGCTCCCGGACGAGAACTTCTACCGGGTGGTGTTCATGCGCCGGGACCTCACCGAGGTCATCGCATCGCAGAACAAGATGCTCGATCGGCGCGGCGAGACCACCATCGACGAGCAGGAGATGATGGCGGAGGCGTACCGCAATCACCTCGCGGCGGTGAAGATCATGACCCGCAACCGGCCCAACTTCGAGATGTTCGAGTTCCGCTACGACACCGGCGTGAAGGACCCCAAGGTCGCCGCCAAGGCGGTGAACGACTTCCTCGGCGGCAAGCTGAACGAAGAGGCCATGGCCAAGGTGATCGACGGCGAGCTCTACCGGAATCGTCGGAGCTGACGGACGGTCGGTCGGCCGGCGCTCTCGTCAGGGCGCCGGCAACAGGGTCACTGCCGTGAGGCCGTCCAGGCTGTCGTCGTTGGTGAACAGCCCGAGGGTCTCGCCGGTGGCGCGGTCGTAGCTGCGGACGGCGTCGGTCGCGGCGCTGGCCACGAGCACGGTGTCCGGCCCGTCGAAGGCCATTCCGGCGGCGCTCCGGACCTCGGCGAAGGTGCCCACCGTGCCGTCGGCGTACCGACGTAGGACCTGATCGTTGCCGTTGCTGGTCGCCCAGAGGGTGCCGGCGTCGTCGAATACGAGCACGCGGGGCGCCGAGAGGCCGTCGGCCGCGCTCATCACGGTCTCGACCAGGGCGCCGGTGGCGCCGTCGTAGCGGATCACGGCGCTCCCGTACCAGCTCGGGACGTAGAGGTCCCCGTCCGGACCCCACACCAGGCTGATGTCCGGGCCGTCCAGCCCGCCGTCTTCGGCCGCGACGAAGGTGTCCAGGTAGACCCCCTCCGCGGTGAACCGGAGCACGCGGTCGTCGTTGAACGAGGAGACGTAGAGGAGGCCGTCGGGCCCGAAGGCCGCGGCGGTGGGCCCGTCCAGTCCGCCACCCTCGAGCGCCGCGGTGTCGGGGTCCTCGGTGACGAGCACGTCCCACACGCTCAGGTCGGCGGGGTCGAAGCGGCGGACCTCGTTCACGGCCTCGGCGCATACGATCCACGCGCCGTCGGGTGCGACGGTGACCGTCTGGGCGCCGGGGGCGTCCAACACCGCGACGATGGTGGCGCCGACGGGCTCGAAGAGGGTCACGGTGCCCGCGAAGTAGCTGCTGACCGCGATCCAGGGAGGGTCGGCGTCGGTGTCGGTGTCGGTGTCGGTGTCGGTCTCGGCGTCGGTGTCGGCGTCGGTGTCGGTGTCGGTGTCGGTGTCGGTGTCATCGACCGGGGGCGCCCCGGCGCATCCCAAGACCAGGAACAGGTACATGGCGGGCTCTCCGCGGGGGAGCGTAGGCCGCTCCCGTCCGGGGGCGCTTTCAGGATCTTGCGCGCCACGCCGAGGGGGTCAGGCCGAACGCGCGGTGGAACCGGGTGCTGAAGTGGGCGTGGCTCGAGAACCCGTGGTCCAGGGCGACGGTGGTGAGGTCGCGGCCTCCGGCTTCGAGGTGGGCGGCGGCCCGTCGGAGGCGGAGTCCTTCGTCCCAGGCGTGGATGGTGTGCCCGGTGGCGCGGCGGAAGCTGCGGCAGAGATGGAAGGGGGAGACGCCGAGGTTGCGCGCCAGCGCGGGGATGGCCATGGACTCCCGGGCCAGCACGGCGCGGGCGGCGCGGGTCAACGCGTGGGCGTGATCGGGGAGCGCCGGGGCGCGACCGAGTCGTTCGACCAGGCGGAGGGTGGCGTCCAGCGCGGCGGCCGCGGAGAGATCGCCGGACCGCGCGTCGGCGACCAGCGCGGCCCAGGCGAGCCACTCCGCGGCGTCCAGCCGACGGTAACCTTCGGTGAAGGGGGCCCCGGCGTCGTGGTCGGTCTGGGAGGGGAGCGTGGCTTCGACGGCGGCCACTTCGAGGCGCACGTAGATGCCGGCGTCCCCGCAGGGCCCGGGGTGGGAGCTGCGCCACACCTCCCCCGCGTTGGACAGGCTCACGGTCATCGGGTCGATGACCTGTGTGCCGCCGGGCCCGTGTCGCGCGAAGAGACCGCGGAGCGGGATGTTGATGGTGGGCGACGGGCTGTACTGCTCGGCGCCCGGGCGCTGGTTGTCACCCTGGCAGTTCCAGACGCCCAGGGAAAGGCCCTCGGCGTGGAGCAGCTGCTGGAAGTGTTTCGGGCCTTCGGCCATGCAGGGCCTCACGCGGGAATGGTGCGGAGGTTCAGGATACGCCGGGGGGATGGTCGACGGGCCGTTCCTCCGCGGGCTGCTTGCCCCCGAGGCGCGCGCGGCGCTGCGGAAGAAGCTGCGGGTGGAGTGACCACGTTGGGGGCGCTGCGGACCGGCGCGGTTAAGGCCGGCGGCCCAGTTGGAGCTCTCATGTCCGTCCTCGCCGCCGAACGTTCCGTCGCCCTCGAAGCCGTGCGCCGCGCCAGTCATGTGTGCCGGGAGGTGCAGTCGCGGCTCGTCGCCGGGGTCTCCTTGGAGAAGGGGGACAAGTCGCCGGTGACGGTGGCGGACTTCGCCGCCCAGGCGATCGTGAGCCACCTGCTCCACGCGGCCTTCCCGGACGTCCCCCTCATCGGCGAGGAAGACGCCGCTGCGCTCCGCGAGCCCGGCAACGGCGCCCTAAAGGACAAGGTGGTGGGCGCGGTCCAGGCGGTGCTCCCGGAGTTGGACGAGGCGGCGATCCTCGCGGCCATCGACCGGGGGGTGCACGCCGGCGGCCGGACCGGCCGTTTCTGGACCCTCGACCCCATCGACGGCACCAAGGGCTTCCTGCGCGTCGAGCAGTACGCGGTGGCGCTCGCGCTGATCGAGGACGGGGAGGTCGTGCTCGGGGTGCTCGGCTGCCCCAACCTGCCCGGCGCCAACGGGACCACCGGGTGCCTGTTCGTGGGGGTGCGGGGGCAGGGCGCGTTCCAACGCGAGCTGGACGACCCGGCCGAGCACCGCATCACCGTCGCGCCCGAGCGATCGGCGGCCCTCGCGCGGTTCTCGGAGTCGGTGGAGTCCGGTCACACCAAGCAGGACGACTCGGCCCGCGTCGCCGAGCTCCTGGGCATCACCCAGCCGGCGGTGCGGATGGACAGCCAGGCCAAGTACGCGGCCGTCGCGCGCGGGGACGCGCACATCTACCTGCGCCTCCCCACGCGGGCCGACTACGTGGAGCGCATCTGGGACCACGCCGCCGGGTGGCGGGTGATCGTCGAGGCCGGGGGCACCGTCACCGACGTGCGCGGCGAGCCGCTGGACTTCGGGCTCGGGCGCGGCCTGGAGGCCAACAAGGGGGTGGTGGCCACCAACGGCTATCTGCACGCCGAGGTCATCGGGGTGGTGCGGTCGGTTTTGGGGATGTGACGGTCGCCGGGTCGGTGCGGGCCTGAGCCGGCACCTTGTCGTCGATTTGCTTTCGAACAGGGCGCCGCCCCCGTCGCGGGCCGCTCGAACCCCGAACGGGTCGTCATTCCAGAGCCGGCCCCGGCCCGGCAGCCATCGGCGGCGAGTCACCGTTCGCAGGAGCGCCCGCGGACGCGAATTTCGTAGAATAAAGGCTTTCTTCCCGCTGCCCGGCCTTACCTCAAGGCCGAGGTGCCGCCAGCGCCTCCAGCCCGCGGCCTCCCGTGACTGAGTCCGCACCCCGCTGGAGTTGGTCATGAACGACAAGATCCCCAAACCCGCCCCTGTTCGCTCCCCCGGTGCAGACGGAACAACCGAGGTTCAACGCCAGGAAGCGCTGCTAAAGGCGGGAGCGCTGCAGAGCGCGATCTTCAACAGCGCGAACTTCTCCAGCATCGCCACGGACGCGAAGGGCGTCATCCAGATCTTCAACGTCGGCGCGGAGCGGATGCTCGGGTACGCAGCCGCCGACGTGATGAACAAGATCAC
>JAYVAS010000520.1:0-4726 GCA_043750895.1 Pseudomonadota bacterium | reverse complement strand
ACGCGTGGACGCTGGACCCGGAGGCCGAGCCCGACAAGAACGACCTCCAGAACACGCTCGCCCACGAGTTCGGACACGCGTTGGGCTTCGGCCACATCGACGACGACGGTGAGGCCACGATGTACCCGAGCGCACCCCTCGGCGAGACGCGCAAACGCGACCTGTCGGTCGCCGACGCCGCGATGGCGATCGCGGTCTATCCGGACGGCACCGCACCCAACGCGGACAGCGGCTACGATCCTCTCGCCGCCGCGCTCTGCGGCACCCGTAGCGGCAACCCGCTGGCCCTCCCCACCTTGCTCGCCATCGCCGGCCTGGGCCTGCTCCGCGCCCGCCGCTCGGAGGTCGCATGATCCCCCTCCTCTGGATCGCCCTGGCCCACGCCACCACCTACACCTCAATCGTCGACCTGGACGAGCTCGTCCGCGCCAGCGACGCGGCGGTGTACGGCGACGTCCAGGAGCTCCGCACCACCAACGCCGGCGGGATGTTCTGGACCATCGCGACCGTGACCCCCGCCGGTATCGGCGGAAACCCGGTCCAGGTGCGATACCTGGGCGGTTGTGTCGACGGCATCTGCATGACCGTCCCCGGCGCGCCGCGGCTCGAGAAGGGCGAGCGGGTGCTGGTGTTCCTCACCGACGGCCAGCCGACGCGCTTCTCGGACGGGGTGTTCCACATCCGCGGCGACACGGCGTGGGCCGACCTCGCCGCGGTCTCGCTCCGAGATGGTCGCTTGCCGGTGATCCAGGCCCCGCTCGCTTCCCTGCTCGAGGCGGCCGCGGAACTGCTGCCACCGCGCACCAACCCTTGACGTGACAACAGCAGCGGGAGACACTGCCACGGGTGTAGACTGGTGCCACCGTGAAGTGGGCTCTCCGAATCATCTCAACCGCTGTCGTTGGCTCGCTCGCCGCGATCACGATGGCGTTCTTGCCCACGTCGACCGTTGGCGCCGCGTCGGTGGCCGCCGCCGCACCGCTGCGCGTGTACGGAACGCCGGCTGCGCCGCTGGCGTGGACGTCTCCGGCCTGGTTCAACACGAGCTCGGACCTCGATGCCATCGTCCAGATGAACGCTGCGGGTCCGGATCGCGGCCCCAGCGTTCGCTCCCGGTCGGTCTTCGTCTTCGACGTCGATCGGGGCGAGGTGTTGTTCGAGCGAAATGCTGACAATGTGCGGCCCGTCGCGTCCATCACCAAGCTGATGTCGGCGTTGACCTTGGTGGCGTCGGAGTCGAACCTCGAGAACGGGTTCTGCGTCGGGGCCGCCCAGTACCCGAGCCGCTCCGGGGCACGCAGCCGGCTCTCCACCGGCGATTGTCTCACCGGCTGGGACGCGCTGGGCGCCGCCCTGGTCGCCTCGGACAACCGCGCCGCGTACGGCCTCGCCGCCGTGGCCGGTCTGGACGTCGACGAGTTCGTGGGTCGCATGAACGAGGTCAGCGAGGACCTCGGGATGACCAGCTCCACCTGGTCCGACCCTTCGGGCCTCGAAGACGAGAACCTGTCCACCGCGCGGGACATCGCGCGCGCCACCCTGGCGGTCTCGCTCCACCCGTTGCTGTCGACGGTGGCGTCCGCGCCCTTCTGGGATCTACACCGCTCCAACAAGGAGACGCCCCGACGGCTCTTCTCCACGGACCGCCTGGCGGGCCGGGAAGACCTCTACGTCGACGCCGCCAAGACCGGGTACACCGATACAGCACGATACTGTTTCACCACCGCGCTCCAGACGCGAGATGGACGCCGTCTGGTCATCACCCTCCTGGGTGCGGACGGGAAGATGACGCGCTGGGCCGATGTGTCACGCATCCTCGACTGGTTGGACCGCACCGGCACACCATGACGCGCACCCCGTTTCACGTGGTCGCGGGGTTCCTGGGCACGGGCAAGACCACGGCGATTCGCCACCTCGTGGCGGCACGGGCGGGGACGGAGCGCGCCGCGGTGGTGGTGAACGACATCGGTGACGCCGCCATCGACGCGACGGTGCTCGGCGATCGGGTGACGGTGACGAACATCCCTGGCGGATGTGTGTGCTGCACGGCGCCGGAAGGCCTGGTCGACGCGGTGCGTCTCCTGCTCGACACGATGGCGCCGGACCGCATCTACATCGAGCCCTCGGGGCTCGCGAACCCGGCGGACGTGGTGGACATGCTGGCGCGTGGGCCGCTCGCTTCGCGCCTCGATCGGCGCCCGGTGGTGGTCCTGCTCGATCCGGGTTCGGCGCCGGACGCCGAACGCCTCGCCCGACTCCTCGAACCGGCGGACTACGTGGTGTTGAACCGGGTGGACCTCGCCACCGACGCGCAGCTCGCCGCGGTTCGCACGGCGATCGCCGGGCGTTGGCCGGCACCCGTCGGCATCTACGAGACGACACACGGTGTGTTGCCCTTCGCGGTGCTCGCCTGGCCGCCGGGCACCGGGCCGGACGCCGCGTCGCCGGGCACTGGGCCTGACGCCGCGTCGCACGACCACGACCACGACCACGACCACGAGAACACCGCCGCCCACGGGGGCGCTGCGGGCGTACCAAGCACGGCGGGCTACCACGCCCGGTCCTGGGTGTTCCCGCCCGACCGACTGCTTCAGTTCGATGCGCTGCGGGCGCTCGCCGAGGACGCCGGCATCGTGCGGCTGAAGGGCCTGTTCCGCACCGATCTGGGTTGGTTTCGGGTCGATCGCGCGGGGGGGCGCGTTCACGTCCTGCCGACGTCCTGGCGGCGCGATTCCCGACTGGACGTGATCGTGACCGACGCGGCCCGGTTGCCGGCCGTGGACGAGGCGCTCCGCGCCGCGGGCGAGCCCGGACAGGTGCCGGCCGACGGGGTGCGCCTGGAGTCGGCCGCGGGCGATGTGTGGGTGCTCGATCCGACGCGCCTCGGGGCGCTGGACGGCCAGGTGAGCGACGTCGGGGCCGTGGTCCCGGGACGGGTGGGGTCGGGCGTTTGGCTCAAGGACGTGCTGGCGCTCGCCGCCCCGCGCGCGGGCGCACGGTTTGTCGTGAGCGCCGCGGACGGGATGACCACGCCTCCCGCTCCGGTGGCCGAAGCGGGAGAAGCGGTGCTGCTCTACCGACTCGGTGCGGAGCCGCTGCCCGCCACACAGGGCGGTCCGTATCGCCTGCTCGGTCCGACGGAGGCGGGTCGCACTGCCTGCGCGAATGTGAAGGGCGTGGCGCGGATCCGGATCCTGCCGAACGACGGCTGAAGCGCCTACTTTCCGTCGATGCTCACGAGCTCGATGTCGAAGATGAGGTCGGAGCTGGGGGGAACCTTGGGGCTCCGCCCCCCCTCACCGTAGCCGAGCGCGTAGGGGATGCGCAGCTGGCGCTTCTCGCCGACGGCCATGCCCAGAATGCCCTGGTCCCAGCCGGCGATCACCTTCCGGCGACCGAGCACGAACGAGATCGGGTTCCGGCCGGCGCTGGAGTCCACCGGCTTTCCGTTGGTGAGCCAGCCCGAGTAGTGCATGTGCACGGTGTCCGAATCGGCCGCAACCGCGCCGGTGCCGGGCTTCAACACGTAGTAGGTCAGCCCGGTGGGGGTGGTGATGGGCGTGAGGCCCGAAACGTCGGCCTGATCGGACGGACGGGCGCCGCTGGTGGCCGACGCCTCCGGCTTGTCGGGGTGGGTGGCGTCGGGGGACTTGTTGCACGCGAGGAGAAGGGCGAGGGTCCACATGGGGCGCAGCTATCTCTGACTCCGGCGGTGGGCTACGTTGCCGGGGCGGAGCGTACGTGCACACAGCGGTGTTCGATCGGTGCTGGTGGAGAAGTTCGGAGCTTGGGGTGCTGCTCGATCTCTCGGGAGCGCTTCCGTCCCCGGTGACCGATGCCGACGAGGCCACGTTCGTAGGCCCCTTCGCGGCGATGGCGGCCCTGGAGGCCGGGGCCATCGCCAATCGCTCCGAGGGGCGACAGGTCGGGCACTACTGGTTGAGGGCGCCCGAGCTGGCACCGCCTGAGGCGGCGGCGGCGATCGTGGCCGCGCGGGCCCAATGCGCGGCGCTTGCCCGCGAAATCCACCAGGAGGGCACGTGCACCCACCTCCTGCTGCTCGGGATCGGAGGTTCCGCGCTGGGCCCGCAGCTCACGGCGGACGCCTTGGGGGAGCCCGACGATCGGCTCAAGCTGTTGTTCCTCGACAACACCGATCCGGACGGGATGGCGCGGGTGATCGGCCCGCTCGATCTGGAGACCACGCTCGTCGTTTGCGTCTCCAAGAGCGGTGCCACCGCCGAGACCCGCAACGCGCTGGTGGAAGTACAGCAGGCGTACGCCCGGGCCGGCGTCGACTTCGCGGCGCGCGCGATCGCGGTCACGGGGGAGGGGAGCCGGCTGTGGGTCGCGGCGGCAGGGTGGCGCGCCCGGGTCCCGATGTGGGATTGGGTCGGCGGTCGCACCAGCCTGACCAGCGCCGTGGGGCTCTTGCCCATGGCCCTCCAGGGTGCGGAGGTGGACGCCTTCGTCGCCGGCGCCGCCGCGATGGACGTCGCCACCCGGGTCCCCCGGCTGCGGGACAACCCGGCGGCCCTCCTCGCGCACGCGTGGTTCGTCCTCGGCGAGGGGTCCGGGCGCCGCACGATGGTGGTGCTCCCCTACCGGGACCGCCTGGCGCTGCTCTCTCGGTACCTCCAGCAGCTGGTGATGGAGTCCCTCGGGAAGTCCGAGGATCGGGCCGGGCGCCGGATGAACCAGGGATTGGCGGTCTACGGCAACAAGG
>JAYVAS010000519.1:0-11017 GCA_043750895.1 Pseudomonadota bacterium | reverse complement strand
GTCAGTTCGTTCGATTCGTTCCACTGGGCGCGGAGCACCTTCACCGAGACGATGCGATCGACGCCCCCCGGCGCCCGCGCCTCGGCGCAGTAGATCCGGGCGAAGGTTCCGCTGGCAAGCTCATGCCTGAGGACGACTTCGAGGGGTCCGGTCGAATTGAAATCCACTGACATCCGCGTAGATCCGCGATGCTACCACGCGCGTTTGCGGCGGGCTCGGGTTAAGTAAGACGTCTTCGCGGCCGATCCCGGCCTCGGCCGGTGTTGGATGTCGGTGCTGTTGCTGCTGCTGATTGGATGCGACGCTGTGAAGGGACTCCTCGGAGACCCGGGGTCCCAGATCCAGGAGGCCGAGGCGGCGCTCGCCGCTGGGGATCTATCGGCGGCGTCCGCCGGTTATCAGGAGGCGCTCCGGGTTTCCCCGGGGGACGTGGACGCGACCTCCGGCCTCGCCTGGCTCGAGCTGATGCGCGGAAACGCCGCCGCGGCCGATGCGATGTTGGCGGCGCTTCCACCGGGGCCCCGCACCGGGGAGGTGGAGGTTCGACGTGCCCTGGTCGCACTTCAGGTCGGGGACCTGGACGGCGTCAAGGCGCACGGTCTGGCCAGCGGGCTGCCCGCCGGGCGGCTCTTCGCGGCCGAGGTGGAGCTCGCCGACGGCAACCGGGACGCGGCGCGCGCCAGCTTCGAGATCGCGCGGGACGCTCCCGGCTCGGTCGGGGAGCTGGCTGCGCTCTACTTGCGGGTGCTCGCCGATCCGGACCCCAAGGTGGTGGGCCTCGCCGAGACCCAGGCCCTCTGGGCGCTGGGTCGGCGTCAGACCGCCGTCCGCAGCGTGGAAGAGCTCGTGAAGGCCTACGCCGACACCCACGAAGACGGCGCCGAGCAGGTGCTGATCTGGGCCGGGCGCGCCGCCGCGATGGGGGAGGTCGCCACCGCCGAGCGGCTGCTCGACGTCATCGTCGTGCCGCCGCCGGGCCAGGCCTGGCGGGTGGGCGCCACGCGCGCCATCGCGCGGTGTGCCGCCGGGGACGTTTCGGGCTGCCAGGCGGGTCTACAGGCGGTGCAGACCACCGCGCCCCCCGATGGGTACGCCGATGCCGCGGTCACCGCGGCGGTCGCCCTCTCGGGCACCGACGCGGGTGCGGCGCGCGCCCTCGTCGCCGGCATCCGGACCGACGCCGCGGCGCGGCTGCTCGCGCAGTTGGGGGATCGCTCGACGGCGCTCGGCTTCGCCACGGACCCGGTCCTGAAGGGGAACCTCTGATGTGGATCCTGATGATCATGGCGTCGCTCGCGGCCGACAAGGCCGCCGACCTCACCGTGAAGGTCATCGTCCGGGACGTAGACGACAAGCCGATCCCCACCGCCGTCGTCCGGCATCCCCAGGAGATGCAGCGCCACCGGGTCAACTCCGCCGACGGCTCGTGGCAGGACAGCGTCCTCTACCTGCCGGACGGCAGCGAGCTGCACTTCGTCGCCGGGCTTCGCCTCGAGTTGGAGATCTCCGCTCCGGGCTACATGACCCAGGTGTTGAGCTACGAGGTCAAGAAGCGGCGCAACATCATCGACGTCACCCTGCCGCTGCTCGTCACCGAAGATGTCCCCATCGAGGAGCCCACCATCGGGTTCGGGCGCGACAATCCCCGTGAACCGGGGAGCAACCCGTGAAGCGGCTGGTTCTCGTGCTGCTCCTCGGGGCGGTCGCCCCGGTGGCGGCGGCCGGGTGGTGCGCCTACGAAGTGGCGTTTCCCGCGCTCCCTTGCGCCGACGGCTGGGCCGCCTGCCGTATCGGCGGGGTGAGCGTCGGTGGCGGCACCACCCGCGACGCCGGTGGCCGACCCGTCCCGGCCGACGCGCGCATCGGTTGGTTCGATCTCGAACCCGGGCCCGCGTTCTCCCCCTTCGTGGGGCTCTCGTCTTACGGGGGCACCCCGTCGGCCGCCATGGCCACGATGCTGTCGCCGGGTACGGCGCCGGCGCCCGCGCTCGGAGTCCCGGGGTCGCCGCCGGGGGAGCTCCCGGGGCTGCGCGATCCCGCCAATCCCACCGCGAACGCCTACGTTCCCACGGGTGGGCCAGCGTCCGCGACTTCGCCTGCCGGCACGCCCACCGTCCTCAGCGCCACCGGGACCCAGCCGGTCGGCATGGGCGTGCCGTCGACCGGTCCGGTCACGGTGTCCACCCCGGTGGCGGTCGAAACCCCTGCTGCGATCGCCACCATCGCCGCGCCGGTCACGGGGTGCACCGATCTCGTCGCCCTCGAGCCCCAGGCCATGGTGGGCGGCCTCTCGGGAGAGAGCGTCTCCTGCTTGGAGGCGCGGATCGACGGCGACGCCGCCCAGACCACCCGGGACAAGCTCTCCCGCCTGCTCATCCTCAACGCCGAGGGCAAGGGGAACAAGGCGGAGTGGGAGCGGCTCGTGAAGCGGCACCTCGAGGACATCGACCGCTCCGATCCCGATCTGTGCTTCAAGTACGCCCTCCAGCTCTCCAAGGGCGGCTCCGGGCGCTCGCTGGGCGTCATCCGCTGGGCCGACACCGCGCTCGAGAACAAGCACCGCTGGGAAGGCGCCACCTACAAGAAGCGGGTGTACGACCTCCACCGGCTCCGCGCCGAGGCCGGCGGAAAGCTGTGGGCCGCCGCGGAGGCCGAGTACACGACCGGTGAGCACACCGCCGAGAACGAGGCGAAGTCGGAGAAGTACCGCGGCATGGCGAAGGACTACGCACGGGAGTGGCTGGACTACGCCAACGCCTCGGGTCAGGACACCAAGAACGCGCTCGCGCTCTGCGTTTCCGCGTCCGGCAACCGCAGCTTCTGCGAAGGCGGGTAAGCGCGTTGATGCTCTGGCTCTGGCTCGCCGGGGCCTGCACCGGCGGCGTGGGGGACACCCCGACGCCCGCGCCTGCCGCCGCGGTGTCGGTGGTTCCCGCCGATCTCATCGCCCAGACCTGGCAGGTGCGGCTCGCGCCCGCGTCGGCCCGGGCGCCCTTCGAGGGGCGGGACAGTTGGGCCGCGTACCTGGAGGGGCGTCGCACCGACGCGTTGGCCGGCTTCGCGGCCGAGGGGGACGCCGTGGCGCTGGCCCGCGCTCACACCGAGATGGCGGCGGCCTACGCCCTTGCCACCGCGCTCGCCGCCCGGGCCACGATCGAGGTCTACGGGCGCACCCCCGCCGAGGGGGATCCCGCCGAGGTCGGCTACCTGCTCGGCGTGAGCGGCGCGCTGCTCGGCCTCCCGGAGCTCCGCGACCGGTTGGGCAGCTCCTCGGGGATGCCCGCCGTCGCCGCGGCCGACGCCGCGTGGAAGGGCGCGTCGCTCCGTCCCGATGCGCCTCCCTGGCTGCCCGCGGACGTCGCGGCCATCCCGGTCAAGCCGGGGGAGATGCCCTCGTCCGGAGCGGTGCCCCACCTCGCCCTCGCCGAGCAGCTCCCGGGCGGTCTCTCGGTGAAGGCGGAGGACCCGGGCGTGAGCTGGGGACTGATGGACTGGCATCGCCGCGCGGCGCTGGCCGCCTCCCCGGAGGGCGCCGCGGCGGTCCCGTTCTTGCTCCTCCCGTGGGGCGGGCCGGACGTGCCCGAGACGGCGGTGGCCCCCACCACCTTGCCGGACGCGGCGGTGTTCTTGAGCCTCGGCTCGACCCCCGCCGACCTCCTCTTCTTCGGCAGCGTGCCCGCGTCCGGGGCCACCGAGCAGATGCGCCAGTTCGGCACGCCGTACGGTGTCATCGCCGCCGCCTGTCGGGCCGCGCCGGACTTCGCCGACTGCGTGGGCGACGAGGCCCAGCGTCTGGGCAGCGCCATCCAGACCGCGATGGGCGTGGCCGAGGGGCCCCAGCCCTTCCACCGTCGTTTCGCCGACCGCGCCCGGGTCGGTGCCGTCGCCTACGCCGGGCAGGTCGCCGAGCTGCTCGCGAGTGGCGCCGAGTGCGCCGAGGTGGTGGGGCCGACTGGGCAGCCGGTGCCAGAGCCGGCCTGCGCCGCCGCCGCGGCTGCCACCTGGCGGGTTCCGGTGGGTCGGCTCCGGGTGACGGCGCTCGACCTCGCCGACAGCTGCGGGCTGAACGACCCCCTGATTCTGCTGTGGGTCGCCGCATGGGACGCCGGCAACCGGAATACGGTGCGGTCCACAGAGCTTCTACACCGTGTCGAGGCTCAGCTTCCGGGTCTTGACGCTGCCAGAGTCCCGCTGGATGCGCTACACCTGAGGGTGAGCCGGAACGCTGCCCCGAGTGTTCCGACCCACTGACGAGGAATTCATGACGTCTCTGCCCACCCAGCTTCGATCCTACCTCGTCGGTCTCGCCGCCGTGGGCTCGCTGCTGTTGTGCGGGGCGCAGCTCTCGTTCTACGAGGAGTCGCTCCCTGGGACCCTCAACCCCCTGTACGCTCAGTCGATGGTGGACTTCCGCTCCCAGGAGCTGGTGTTCGACCGGATCTTCTACCACGATCCCATCGACAACCAGATCGTCTCCCGCGTGGTGGAACGGGCCGAGCTGGCCGAGGGGGGCAAGGCCTACCGCGTCACCATCAAGGAAGGCCTGCGCTGGCACGACGGCAAGCCCGTGAACGCGGAGGACCTCTGCTTCACCGTCGCGGTGATGCTCGACAAGGGCACGACGAGCCCCATCGCCCAGGAGTACCGTTCGGTGCTGGCGGGCTGCGAGGTGGAGAGCGAGCGCGTCGGTCTCGTGCACTTCACCAAGGTGTTCCACAACCCCAAGGAGCGCCTCGGCTTCGCGCTGCTCCCCAAGGCCGCGCTCGGCGGTAAGACGGCCGTCCTGCCCGACACCGACTTCGCCGTCCGTCCGATCGGCTCCGGTCCTTACAAGGGCGGCAAGGGGAAGCGGGGCGTCAGCTTCGAGGGGTACAACAACGGCCACCACAACGCGAAGATCGGGCAGTTGAGCCTCCAGGAGGGCGGCGATCCCATCGTCCAGGTCAACACCCTCAAGCAGAAGTCGGCCCAGGGCATCGTCGCCGTGCCCCCGCAGCTCCGGCCCGACGTGAGCGCCGCGGACGACCTCCAGCTCAAGAGCTACGACCTGCGCTCCTGGTGGTTCATCGCCGTCAACAGCAAGAAGCCCTACCTCGCCGACAAGCGGGTCCGGCAGGCGCTCGATCGCATCCTCGACCGCACCGAGCTGCGCACCCTCACCGTCGGCGTGAAGCCCGGGGAACAGAACAGCCCCTGCGAGTTCATCTCGGGCCCCTTCGTCCAGTCGTCCCCCTTCTACAACCGGGCCGTGCCCACCCGCGAGAAGTCGGACCGCGCCAGCGCGTCCAAGCTGTTGATCGAGGCCGGGTTCAAGCAGGTCGGGGGTATCTGGCAGTTCAACGGCGCGCCGGTGCGGCTCACCATCGGCATGCTCGCGCCGCTGGATCGGGAGGCCCCTGAGCTGCTGCAGCAGATCTCCAACCAGCTCGGCGCCGGCGGCTTCGACCGGCAGGAGCTGCGCGTCCCCCTCGACGAGTGGGACCGTAAGGTGGTCACCGGTCAGGCCGCCGACTTCGATCTGCTCGTGGGCAAGTGGTCGTTCGGGGTGGTGGAGGAGGTCAATCCGCTCTTCGAGACGCGCACCAGCGGCAAGGGCACCCGGAACATCTTCAACTACAGCAGCCCCGAGGTCGACGGCGCGGTGGGTGCGTACAACGCGGCGCGGACCGACACCGCCGCGTCGGACGCGTACCACAAGCTGCACACCGTCCTCGCGGACCAGCTCCCGTACCTCTTCCTCTGGAAGCTCGACACCAAGTCGGCGTGGCGGACCGAGGTCCGGGGCAACACCATCTCTCCGTACTTCTACTGGACCGAGATCGACGGCTGGTCGTTCGGGTCCTAAGGCGTGGCGAGCGCCGCCTGGTTCGTACGCCCGCTGGTGCGTCTCGGCGCGGCGGCGATGCTCCCCCTGCTGGTACCGGGGCTGATCACCGGGATCGTGTGGGCGCTCCCGGGTGATCCCGCCGAGATCATCTGCCCGCCCGGGACCTGCTCGGGCACCGCGGCGCTGGCGGGCCGTTGGCACCTCGACGAGGGGCCGTGGGCGTTCTACCGCTGGTGGCTGTCGGCGGCGGCGCAGGGCGACTTCGGACGTAGCTGGCGGGTCATGCAGGGCGTGCCGGTTCGTGAGCTGCTCGACGGCGCGGTGCCGGTCACCCTCTCCCTGGTGGGCGTGTCCGGGTTGTTGGTCCTCGCCGGGGTCGGGCTGGCGGTGACGGGGGTGGCGGGCCGGCGGGCCGAGGTGGTGGCCTCGGTGGCGGGCATCGCGCCCGTGGTTCTGCTCGCGCTCCTGGGCGCGGCGATGGTCGAGCTCCGCTACGGGGCCGACGCCTTCGTGGACGAGGCAGTGCGGTGGCGCCTCATCGCCGCCATCGGCGTGCTCACGGTCGCGGACGGCGCCCTCGGCCTCGCGGTGGGCGGGGCCCGCGCGGTGATCACCGCCGAACGACACCAGCGCTACGTGGCGGTGGGCGAGCTGCGCGGGGAGGGGGTCCTGGCCAACGTGCTCCCCAACGTCGGACCGGCCTTGGCCGGGCAGTTGCGGGCGCGCTTCGTACACCTGCTGTCGGGGGCGGTGGTGGTGGAGGTCGTGCTCCGCCTCGATGGCGTCGGCGACCTCCTGTGGCGGGCCACCCTGCTCCAGGACTTCGGCGTGGTGCTGGCGGCGGCGACCTTCTTCGCCGTGCTCTCCGGGGTCGCGTTGGCGGTGCAGGCGGCGGTCGAACTCGGCCTGGGGTGGATGATCCGGCGCTCGCCGGCGGTGGCACCCCCGGTGACGTCGGCCGCCCCGCGGGGTCTACCATGAGCCGACGGTTGGCGGCGGTGTTCGCCGGTGCGGTGCTCCTCGCGCTCGCGCTCGGCGCGGCCATGGCGCCGACCTACCTCCCCGACGCCGACCTCTCCCGCGCGTACCTCGGCTTCCTCGCCGAGCCGCCCTTCGGCGCCGATCATCGCGGCCGGCCGCTCCTGGCCTACGCGCTTCAGGGCGCAGCGGTGTTGATCTGGCCTTCGGTCGGCGCTGGGGTGCTGGTCGGCGTGCTGGCTACCCTCGGGGGCGTGCTCCGCTGCCTGGGGTGGCCGTGGATCGAGCGCGCGGTGCACCTCTTCGGCGAGGTCGTGGGCGCCCTGCCGCGGCTGGTGGTGCTGCTCGTGGCGGCGCTGCTCCTCCCCGCCACCGAACGCGCCCTCGGACCGCTCGCCGTCGTATGGGCGATCCTGTGTGCCCCCAATGCCATCGACGAAGCGGGGGCGGTCGCCGAGCGTCTCGGGGGGGCGCGCTTCGTCGAGGCCCTGCGCGCCCACGGCTTCAGCGCGGCGCGCATCTTCGGGCTGCACGTCGCGTTGATGAACCTGCGGCCGGTCGTGGTGCGACAGGCGGCCGACACCATGCTCCAGGTCGCCTTCCTGGAGATCTCGCTGTCCTACCTCGCCGCCGCCGCCGACCAGCCGAGCCTGACGCACGCCGATCGGGCCCACTCCTGGGCCGACCTGCTCACGCTCGGGTACCCGAGCCTGGTGGTGGACGTCCCGACCGGTCATGCCCTGCTCCTCGGCGTGGGGCTGATGGGGCTGCTCGTCGTCTTCAGCCGCGCGGTGGCCGCGGCGGGGAGGGCCCGATGACGGTCCTCCGCCTGCGGGATCTCGGCATCCGCGCGGGGGCGCGCGATCTCGTGCGCGGTGTGGATCTGGACGTGGAGGTGGGCCAGGTGACGGCGCTCGCCGGCCCGTCGGGCGCCGGGAAGTCCATCACCGCGCGGGCCTGCCTGGGGGTGGTGGACGTGAGCCCGGGCATCGTGTCGGGCTCGCTGGTGCTGCCGGCGCTGGGCCCGCAGGACTGGTACGCCGCCGGGCAGGAGACCTTGCGCGCCCGGATGGCCCCGCTGCGGGGCGGCGTGCTCGCCTACGCGCCCCAATCGGCGTCGAGCGCGTTGAACCCGGGGCGGACCATCGGCTGGCAGATGGAGCTCTCGGTCCAGCGGCGTCAGCCGCCCCCCACCCGCGCCCAGACCGCGGTGCTGGTGCGCGACGGACTGGCCGAGGTGGGGCTGGACGCCGAGGTCGCCCGCGCCCTGCCTGGCGAGCTCTCGGGCGGGATGTGTCAGCGCGCCGCGCTCGCGATCGCGGTCGCGGCGGCGCCGGCGGTGCTGGTGGCCGACGAGCCCGAGACGGGCCTCGACCCCATCCTCCGCCGCCAGGTGATCGAGCTGCTCGTCGCCGTCGGCCGGCGCCACGCCTGCGGGGTGCTGCTGATCACCCACCATGCCGACACCGTCGAACGGGTCGCCGATCGGGTGGTGCGCCTGCAGGCTCCGGAGGTGATGGCGTGAACCTCGTCGAGGCCCGCGGCGTCTCACGCCGGTACGTCCTGCCCGGCCCCTGGCCGTGGGCCCGGGCGAGCACCGTCGATGCGGTGCTTGACGTGGACCTGGTGGTCGCCCCCGGGGAGGTGGTCGCGCTGGTGGGCCGGTCGGGCTCGGGCAAGACGACCCTGGCGCGCATGCTGCTCGGGCTGGAAGAGCCTGACGCGGGGACGATCCACCTCGAAGGTCAGCGCTGGGATCACACCCCCGAGCGGGTGCGGCGCCCCCTGCGGGCGCGCTATCAGTACGTACCTCAGGATGCGATGTCCGCCCTGGACCCCCAGCAGAGCGTCCGTGCCCACGTCATGGAGAGCCTCACCGTGCTGGCCGGGCGGGGCCGCGCCGACGCCGGGGTCGCCGCCGACGCCCTCCTCGCCCGCCTCGGCCTCGCGCACCGCGCCGACGCCCTCCCCCGGGAGCTCTCGGGCGGCGAGCAGCGGCGCGTCACCCTCGCGCGCGTCCTCGCCCTCGCCCCCCGCCTCGTCGTGGCGGATGAACCCACCAGCGGGCTCGATCCCGATCGGCGGGCTGCGGTGCTCACCGATCTCCTCGCGAACCTGGGGCCGGAGGCGGGTTGTGTGCTTGTCACCCACGATCTTGACGCGGTTTCGCTGGTCGCCAACCGGGTGGTGGTCATGTTGGAGGGGCGCATCGTCGACGAGTGGCACCCACGAACCGCGCCGGCCACGCATCCTTACACCCGCGCGCTCCTCGATCCCTGGCAGAATCCGCTAGAAGGTGCCCCATGATGTTCCTCCTGGTCCCCGCCCTCGTGCCGGCCGCCTACGCGGGGTCCGTCGAGGCGGCTGAACACCGCCGGCTCTCGGGCGAGATGAAGTCGGCGGCGACGCGGAGCCTGTGGAGCGCCGTCGAGGAGGAGTACCGCAAGCTCGTGGCGCTGGAGGCCGAGGGCGAGGCCCTCTCGGTCGAGGACCACTGGTTGGGCGCCCAGTCGGCCCGTGCCCTCGGGGACATCCGTGCCTGCCGGGATCGACTGGACCGGGCGGCCCGGGCCGGCGGCAGCCGCGACGTCATCTCCTGGCTCGAAGAGATCGACAACAGCTACGGGACCCTCCGGGTCACCATGGATCCGGCGTGGACCGGGGACCGGGCGCTCGTCCCGGCCACCCCGCCCTTCGCGCCCGACCAACGCGCGGCGATCACGTTCGCGACCGAGTCCCTCGCCGTCGGCTCCTTCGTCGGCCTCGTCCCGACCGGGAGCTACACCGTGGGGGGGCAGGCGGTGGAGGTGGTCACGGGAGACACCGTCGCCGCCATCAGCATCGTCGCCCCCGAGCCGGCGGAGACCAGGCGGAGCGGCCCTTACCGCCTCGCGTACGCGGGTCCGCGGGCCACGATCGGGTACAGCTACTCGGTGGTCGGGGCGCTGAACAGCGTGGGCGCCTCCGAGGCCGCGGGGCTCCAGGCGCGCAGCTTCGGCGGCTCGGGCGGGCGGCTCGGGGTCGGGCTCGAGGTCGGGTTCACGCGGCACGTCGGTGCGATCGCCGAGGTGGGCTACCACAACCTCCTGGCCGGCGCCCCGAAGGACGCGGCGGCGGACTCCGACACCTACACCACCGGCGGCAGCAGCCTCCACCTCGGGTACGGCTGGCTGGCCGCGAGCCTCCGCTTCGGAGACCTCTCCATCGCCGCGGGGCCTATCTGGGCGGCTGGCGGCGGATCGGTCACCGGGGTCGATGGGTACTGTACGACCGGAGACGCCTGCGCGGAAGAATACCCTTCGCTCGGGGAAGAGGAGGCGGCCTACCAGCGTTTGACTGGCAAGATCACCGCGGGAGGCGGGGCGATGGGCATCTCCTACGGAATCGTGGACATCGGCAAGCTCCGCGGCGCCATCACCGTCAACGGCGGGTTGCAGACCGACAGCTTCCGCTGGTACCCCTGGGGTCAGGCGGCATTCTCGATCACGCCGGCCGCGGCGCCGAAGGGGAAGAAGGGATGATGGTCTGGTTGGCGGCGGTCGCCCTGGCGGCGGAGGTGTCCTGGCTCGGCGGCGGGCACGCGTCGAACCCCCAATGGTCGCCCGACGGGTCCTGGTTGGCCTTCGAGGTCAACAACAACTCCGACCGGGTGGACCTCTACGTGGTGAAGGTGACGACGGGACAGCCCGGTCTGGCGCAGAAGGTCACCATCCCCGGCTCCACCTCGTCGTTCAACGGCGGGGGCAACTACGCGGCCAACCCCAACTGGCATCCCAAGGGCCCGGTGGTGTTCGAAGCCGCGAACGCGGGGGGGCTCACCCGCCTGTACTACCTCCAGCCGGGCGGGAGCTCGCCCGCCGAGCTGCTCTCGCTCCCCCAGGCGCCCGGCAACCTCTCCTGGCCGAGCCTTTCTCCGGACGGGGCCACGCTGGCGTTCACGTCCAGCGCGTCCGGCGTCGGGGACATCTACCTGTTCTCCCAGGCGCAGAACAAGGTGAGCCTCGCGTTCGCCTCCGGCTTCCCGGAGAACGCGCCGCGTTTCTCCCCGGACGGCAAGTCCCTCGTATTCTCCCGGAAGAGCGGCGGGACGGAGGAGCTGTTCGCGTGGACCACCGGCACCACCGCGCCGGTGTCGCTGGTCGGTGGCAGCGGCGATCAGACCCGTCCCCGCTACGTTGGCGACGAGGTCGTCTACTTCACCAACGAGCGGGG
>JAYVAS010000518.1:0-1645 GCA_043750895.1 Pseudomonadota bacterium | reverse complement strand
TCGGGCGCCTCGCGCGTACCGATGACGGTGTCATCCCGAACGTGGCAGGCGGCGCAGCTCACCCCCTCGGCGCGCAGGGTGATGTCGAAGGCCGGGTTCGGCTGGAGGCGGGGCCGGGAGAGGTCGTTGTCGATGTAGCCGGCGGCCAGCTCGTGGTGCTGGTTGGAGAGCGGCAGGTGACAGGAGACACACACCGTGCTCTCGCCTGCGGAGTGCAGGGCGGCCTGGTAGCGCGTGTTCGTCCAGGCGCGGGCATGGGCCGAGCCGGCCCAGGTGTCGTGGGCGGCGAAGTGACAGGCGTTGCACCCCTGCGCCGACGCCGAGGCGAGCCCGGCGGGAAGGGCAGTGAGGGTGACCGGCAGCCCAGCGGCGAAGAGCGGCGGCGCGAGCGGCGGTGGGGGCACCTCGGCCACGACGGGCACCGGCGGCGGGGCGGGCGGATCGACGGTCGGCTCGGGGGCTTTCTTGCCGCGCGCCACGGCGATGCCGAACAGGGTCAGGGAGGCGAAACCGACGAGGAGGATCCGACGCATCAGAAATCGATGATGTCGGCGTTATCGCCCCGGGGCGTCGCCGGCACCACCGGAAGCGCGCCAGGGGGCCCGTAGAGGGCCGCGTAGGTGGCGTAGTAGCCGCTGACCTTCTTGATGTAGTCGCGCGTCTCCGGATAAGGGATTTGTTCGACGTAGTCGTCCATCCGGATCCCGCTCCCCCACGGGCGCAGCCACGAGGAGACGTTGTGCGGGCCGCCGTTGTAGCTGCCGACGGCCAGTGGCCAGGCCCCGTCGAAGCGGTCGATGAGCCGACCCAGGTACCAGACCCCGTAGCGGACGTTGGTGGCGGGGTCCTCGAGGATCTCCGGCGAGTAGAGGGGGTCCCCCATGAGCGCAGCGATGCGCGCCCCGGTCCGGGGCATCACCTGCATGAGACCCAGGGCGCCGGCCGAGGACAACGCCCACTGCTTGTAGACGCTCTCCTGGCGCATGAGGCCCAGGACGAGGAGCGGATCGACGTCGGACGTGCTGCCGTGGCGGTAGAGCGCGTCGATCTCGGCCGTGGGGAACTGGTGGCGCAGCGCGGCGAGCCGGTCCGGTTCGGCGCTGCTCATCCGCTGCGCGCCCCAGCTGAACTTCACGGCGTGATTGTCGTCCCGCACGAACAGGAAGATCTGCCGCCACTCGGCGACGGAGAGGGAGATCGCGCGCAGCGCCGCGGCGTCGGGCACCTCCTGGCCCTCCTTCGCGGCCTCGATGGCGTCGTAGTAACGGGCGATGACCGGCGCCGCCGCCACGTAGACCCCGGCGCGCGCGAGGTCTCCCGCGGCGCCGGCCCACTTGAGCACACCGCCGTGTTGGGCGGCCAGACGCGCCAGCAAGCGATCCCCTTCGGCCGGGTCGAAGAGGAACGAGGGCTGGTAGGAGTCGGGGCGGGCTTCGGTGCGCACCACCGGCGGGAACGGGGTGGCGGAGACCGGCACGGCGCGCGACGCCGGACCGGCGCCGGACCCGGTCCACGCCAGGGCCGACCAGTCGACGGATCCGCCGGGGCCGCGTCGCCCGCTGACCTCGGGCCGGGCCGCCGCGGCGCCGGCTGTGGGCACCCGGGTGAGCGGCGGGAGCCTGGGGAGCGACGCTCCAGGCCAGCG
>JAYVAS010000517.1:0-5813 GCA_043750895.1 Pseudomonadota bacterium | reverse complement strand
GAGCCCAACGTCCTGGTCTACACCACCGGCCAGGAGGCCACCCGGGGCCTCGGACGCACGGAGCGGGACAGCTTCAAGGCGCGGCAGGTCGCGGCGCTCCGGTACGACGGGGGCAAGCTCCTCGCCCGGGGCGGCGAGGCCGTCGCCTGGTACGACCTGGTCGCGGATCCCCAGGAGCTGCTGCCCCAGCCGGTGCCCGAGATGCTCCTCGGCGATGCCGCCACCCTCGCCGGAATGGTCGGGGCGCCCCCGCCGCGTCTCTCCGAGCACCAACGAAAGCGGCTCGAGCAGCTGGGCTACCTGGAGTAGCCCGCGTCTACGGGGCCACCCCGGCGATCGACCGGGCGGCTGCCCAGGCCCGAAGGAAGTTCTCGCCCCGGACCAGCATGAGGTCGGACTCCGACCAGCCGCGGCGGCCGAGCTCCGCCCACAGGGCGGGGAGCATGGACGCGTCGGCGAGGTCGGGCGGTGGCTTGATGATGCCGTCATAGTCGCTGCCCAAGGCGACCACGCCCAGCCCGCCCACCGCGCGCAGGTGCTCGGCGTGGTCGGCCACCCGTGCCACGGAGGCGGGCTTCCCGACGAAGCTGTCGTGGAAGTTCAGGCCGATGACGCCGCCAGTGGCGGCGATGCAGCGGATCTCCGCGTCGGTGAGGTTGCGGGCGTGGGCGTGCACCGCGTGGGCGTTGGAGTGGGAGGCGATGATGGGCGCGGTGGTGACCCGGCAGGTCTCCTCGGTCGTGGCGCGGGAGGCGTGCGAGACGTCGATGACCACGCCGAGCCGGTTCGCTTCGGCGACCAGCGCCACGCCGTCGGGGGTGAGGCCGCCGCCCCCGTCGCCCGAGGAGCCGGCAAACCGGTTCGACAACGACCAGGTGAGCCCGAGGAGCGAGAGGCCCCGCTCGTGCAGGCGCCGCAGCCCTTCGATACCGCTGGTGTCGATGCCGTGCGCGCCCTCCAGGGACACGACCAGCGCGATCCGGCCGGCGTCCACCTCGGCACGGGCTTCGCGCGGGCTCCGGACCAGGCGCACGGCGTCGATCCGGGCGTCTTCTTCCTCCACCTTGGTGAAAAGTCGGTCAACGTGGCCGGCCCAGTCCCCCTCCCTCGGTGGCCACAGCACCTCCACCGCGAGGTTGGTCCCCCCGGCCCGCATCTGCGCGAGGCCGCTTTCGAGGCCCGCTCCGTCGAGCCCGATGCCCCGGCGCACCATCTGGGTGGGGGTGTCCACGTGCAGGTCGGCCTGCACCATTCCCGCGAGGGCCAGGCAGGGAAGGAGTCGCATCGCCCCCGTGTATCTTCCCGTGGCCGGTGCTACGGTACCGCCCCCTGGAGTTCCGAGCCCATGCTGAACCTGCTCCTCATGTCCACCCTGGCGCTGGCCGCCGGCAAGGCCACCGGCTCCTCCGTGAAGGAGGACAGCGACGGCAAGCACACCGCTGACCTCGCCTTCGACGGACTGATGGCCTCGGGCTGGGCCGAGGGCGACATGGGCTACGGAGAGAAGTCGTGGCTGGAGCTCGATCTGGGCGTGTCCACCGACCTCGACAACATCTCCATCTGGCCCGGAAACCTGGCCCGCGGCGCCCGGTCCTTCAAGGAGTACTCCCGTCCGCGCCTCATCCGGGTGTTGGTGGACGGGAAGCAGATCGGGGAGCCGATCCGCTTTCAGGACGAGATGCAGCGGAAGGACATCCCCGTGGACACGCAGGGGCGCGTGATCCGCATCGAAGTCGACGAAGTCTTCGAAGGGCTGGTTTACCCGGATCTCTACATCGCGGAGATGGCGGCGAACTTCACCGATGGCGAGCGCGCCCGGCAGGTGGAGAAGGTCGAAGCCTGGCGCACCGGCAAGGAGGGAATCCGGCTCCAGGAGGACTACGAGAAGAAGGTCCTCGCCGCCTTCGACGTGCACTTCGCGAACTCCGACGACATGGACTCCATGGCCTTCCTGGTCTCCGCCGCCGGCGACGGCCCGGAGTTCCTGCGCAAGAAGGTCACCTCCCTCGTCCCCATCGGCTACCGCGCCGCCGCCATGGCCGCCGACGCCAAGGCGATCGAGGCCATCCGCAAGCTCAAGGACCCCAACGGCATCCCGGGCCTCGAGATGGCGGCGCTGCGCGCCCTGGGCAAGGAGCAGCGCACCTTCCGCGACCTCATCGACTACTTCTACGCCTACTCCGAGCTCAAGAGCGGTGGTCGGCGCAGCATCGACGCCTGGGGCGAGCGGGGCTGGGAGGTGGGCGCGATCCAGAGCTTCGGCGAGCCCATCGCGCTCGAGGCGAACATCTACGGGGAGGTCTACATCGCGGACACGGGCAACAACCGGATCCAGATGTTCAACCCCGAGGGCCTGTCGGTGAAGCAGTGGGGTGCGAAGCCCGACGTCACCAACGCCTGGTTCGGCGGCACGCGGAAGTGGTACGCGGGCGGCTCGATGGCCTCGGAGGCGTCGGGGGAGTTCGTCAATCCCGTGGACGTCGAGCTGATCCCCGGCAAGGACGCCGACGGCTTCGCCACCCTGGACGCCAAGGGGCGGGTGCAGGTGTACGACGAGTCGGGTCGGCCCAGCATCGGGTGGACGGTGCGGCTCGAGCACGAGATCGAGGACAAGGTGGGCGGCGACGCCTACCTCGCCTACCTCCCCAAGAAGGACCAGCTGGTGGTGATCATCGGCAAAGACGCCGTCGTCTACGGGATGGACTCCGCCGAGGTCACCCGCTGGAAGGTCGAGGACGGCGTGCCCAACGGCTGCCAGGTGGGCACCGACGGGCGCCTCTACCTGGTCTTCGGCGACAAGATCAACAGCTACAACCCCAAGGGCTACCGCTACCAGACGGTCATCGACGAGAAGATCCTCGGGCTCGGCTACGAGGACGTCGACGTCACCGTGGACGACAAGGGCCAGATGTGGGTGCTCACCGACACCGGCTGGGTGTTCGCTTTCAAGAAGCCGGGCAAGCTGCTGTGGAAGGTGCAGGTGTCCACGGTGCCCTTCGAGCGCCCGCGCCTGGCCGTCGTGCAGGGCATGGCCTACATCACCGACCGCGACCGCATCGTCGCCGTCGACGCGCTGCAGCAGCACATCGACGAGGTGGAGGCCGCGGCCCGCGAAGACGAGGTCAAAGCGGTGCAGGAGGCCCGAGAGAAGGACGCGCCCCAGTGATCCTCACCCTGTGGTTGGCGTGCTCCTCGGGCACGGAGGGCACCCCGTCGGCGCCCCCCGGGTCGGCCCCGCCCGTCGCCGCACCCGCGGCGCCGGTGCAGGTCTGGACGGTGGACAACATCTCCGATCTGGTGCCCAAGCCACCCGAGCGGATCACCGCGGTCGCCAAGGCGATCCCGTCGCTGCCGGCCTTCGACGCGGCCCTCCAGACGCTCGGGAACATCGTCGAGACCTACGATGGGGACCCCGACAATCCCTGGGCGGTGGCGCACGGCATCCTGGCCCGGGGCGCGGGGCTGAAGCTCGCCGACGGGCGTGACGCCATCTCCCACGTCTTCGCGACCTACGCGGTTCCCGAGACGGCCGGCTCCCGCAGGTTGCTCGGCTTTCCCCGGGAGGTGGGCACGATCCGCGTCGACCCGCACACCGACCTGTTCTTGAAGAACCTCACCGAGTCTGGGGTGGACCCGTCGGCGTCCTACGTGACGCGTCAGGGGACCGTGCCGGTCGCGGACCTCTACCGGTGGACGCTCCTCAAGACCTACCTCGTCGCCCAGACCAACCACTCCTCCTACGACGGCCCCAACGACATGCCCTGGAACCTCCAGGCCCTCGCCGCCTGGGCGCCGGGGCCGGAGCTCCAGTGGAAGAGCCTCGACGGCACGGCGATGGACCTGGACTACGTGACCGACTTCGTCGCGGCGGTCGTGACCCAGGAGAGCGCCTTCATGCTGGAGGCCATGCAGAAGGGCCAGCCCTTCCGTCGGGAAGGGCAGCGCCTCTTCGCCTACACCTGCGGCGCTTCCCACCTCGTCCAGGGCGCCTCGTACGCCGTGGGCCGGGGCTTCGGTTCGACCAAGACGCGGAAGGCCATCGAGGTCCAGGTGCCGCTGCTGTTCTACCGGCTCCCCCTCGAGCTGGGGCAGCTCGACGAGGTCATCAAGTCGGCGCCGAAGCAGAAGCAGCGCCTCCTGGTGCAGCGCCTGAAGTTCCTCGGGCACTGGCTGGAGACCATCTCCAAGTTGCAGGTGATGGGCTTCTTCGTGCCCGACGAGGCGCAGCTCATCGCCATCGAGGGGGCGGCGCAGAACCTCACCGTCACCGTCGAGCAGCTCGACAAGGCCGGCGTGTTCGCCAACCTCGAAGCGATCCGGGCCCAGGACGAGCAGCTCTACCTGGACGTCATCGGCGACTCCGCCCACGCCGTGCGGGGCCTGGAGCTGGCGCTGGGCCGAAGCACCCTGCGCTGGTAGCTCCCGCAGCCCGCTACGTAAGCGCGCCTTCTCCCGGATACTCCCCGCGCCCCGCGCGGTCGGCCATCTCGACCACCGTACGGGCGAGGTGGAGCTGCGCGCTCGCCCGCACCGCCGGGATCGCCGACCCGGTGCTGCCGCTGCGGAGCTGCTCCTGGATGTCGACCATCTGCGCGACGTGACGCGGCCACCCGTAGTGGGTGCAGGCGGCGATGACCCATTCCAGGTACGCCAGCACCCGGCCGCGTGATTCGGCGTCGAGGGCGGTGTCGGCGGCGGTGGACATCACGGCGTCCATCGCGGTGCGGCGGTCGGCCTCGTCGGCGTAAAGCTCGGAGGTCACGATCTCGGAGATGCCGGCCACCCCGGCGGCGAGGGCCTTGCTGGAGAGCAGGCTCGCGTGGGGCATCCACGGGTGCGGTTCCGGCTCGTCGTCGCGCGCCGGCGGCAGGCGGAGGAGCGGGTCGAGCAGCCGGGACGAGGTCAGGGTGGCCGGGGCGACGTGCTCGAGGAAGTGCTCCCAGCCGTGCTCGTGCTTCGCCGCATGGAGGCGGTCGGCGTAGTGCAGACCGGCCACGAAGGGGATCTCGGCGTGCACCTTCATCGCCTCGGTCTGCCGGATGACGTCGCGGAGCTCGCCGCGGTTGACGTGCGCGTGCCGCGCCTCCCGGACGCCGTTCGGGCCGCCGATGATGGTGGCGAAGACGCAGCTCCCCTCGTCGTCGGTGCAGGTGAGGAGCAGCTGCATGTCGCCGTCGTCGTCGGGCAGGGAGAGGAAGGCCCGCGGTGGGATGGTGATCTCCTCCTTGCCGAGGCTGAAGCTGCGGGTGGCCACCGGGGCTTCCACCTTGACCCCACGGGAGCGCAGCTTGTGGAGCGCGGCCGCGGCGGCCTTCCGGAGCGGCTTGGGGGCGGTCACGCCGTTCAGCGCGGCGGCGTTGCCGAGCGCTTCGGCAGCGGCGATGGCGAGCTCGGGGTCGGCGAGGCTGGCGACGTCGCCGGTGCCGTTGTGGGCCCACGCGACGGTGGCAGGGTCCCCCGAGCGGTCGAGGATGGCGGCGAGCCGAGGGTCGGCGAGGCGGTCGTTCTTCATCAAGACTCCAAAGCGGGACGGCGGAGCAGCTCCAACGCCTGATGACAGGTGATGGCTGCGATGTTCACGATTTCACTGACGGTGCTCCCCAGCGACAGCACGTTCATCGGCTTCCCCGTCCCGGTCAGGATCGGGCCGACGGCGGTGGCGTCGGCGAGGTCGCGCAGCAGCTTGTAGGTGATGTTGCCCGACGTGAGGTCGGGGAAGATGAGCACGTTGGCGTCACCCTGGATCGGGGAGAACGGGAAGTCGCCGGCGAGCTCGGGATTGACGGCGGAGTCGGCCTGCATCTCCCCGTCGA
>JAYVAS010000516.1:0-3877 GCA_043750895.1 Pseudomonadota bacterium | reverse complement strand
GTGGGGGCCGCGGGCAGGGCGGTACCCATCCCCTTCCACGCCCGGAGCGAACCGGCGCCCTCGTCGCACACCAGGTCGAGCTTCTTGTCCGCGTCGAGGTCGCCGTCGAAGCTGATGTGGAAGTTCTCGAACTTCTCGATGGGGAAGGTGAGGGAGCGGAGGGACACGGGTTTGGGGGCGTAGCCGCCCGCGTAGGGCAGCATGACCAGGTCGCCGCGGGCTTGCCGGGCCACCAGCGCCCGCGCGATGTTGCCGATGGTCACGTCGGCCAGGATGGCGGTGAGGTCCTGGTCGCCGTCGCCGTCCACGTCGGCCGGCTCCAGGTTGAAGGCGGCTTGGGAGAACGAGGTGGTCTTCAGCGCCTCGAAGCCGCTCCCGGTGCCCCGCGCGTAGAGCCACTCGACGGTGGCGGAGAACCAGCTCCCGTCGTGGACATAGCGGGACACGCCCAGGTCGACCTTGCGGTCGCCGTCGAGGTCTTCGAGCCAGATGCCCGACAGTTCGCGCCGGGCAGCCGCACTCCCCGGGGGAGGCGGCTCCGGTTCGAGGTCCAGCGGCAAGCGGACGGTGCCCGCGCGGGCGCCGATGGTCGCCCCGGTGAAGTAGACCTGCACGGTGTCGTGGCTGGGGAGGAGCAGGTCGACCTTACGGTCGCCGTCCACATCCCCGAACACCAGGGGTGGCGGTTCGCTCGCGGCGGTGATGGCCTGACCGCCCAGGGCGTAGCGGGCACGGACCGAGCCGCGCGCAGGGGCGGGGATGGAGCCCCACGCGGCGCCGTCGGTGCGGTAGACGAGGTACCGGCCGGCGGACCACGCGATGAGCTCGGGTTTGCCGTCGTCGTCGAGATCACGGGCGATGTCGGCCTGCACGGGGGTGGTCGGCCCCAGACCCGCGAGCAGGGTCGGGAACCGGGCGATGCGGACCGCCGCGCCTCCCGCGGGGTCCAGGCGCACCAGGCCCTCCCGATCGAGCCCCCACAGTCCGTGGTCTGCCTCCCACAGGAGGGGGCGGCTGCCGAGATCGAGCGTGGACCGGCTCCCGGGCGCACCATCGGCACCAAAATGGAGCACGGTGAGTGTGACCCGGTCCGGCTGACCCTTGACGGTGGGCGTGGCGACGGTGATCAGCTCGTCGCGGCCGTCCCCGTCCACGTCGCCGACGTGTACCGCGCTGGTGTCGGCGGGGAAGGTGAGCGCGGCCGAGTCGAGAGGCATCGTGTCCACCGTACCCCATCTCGATTGCCCCCGAGCCCGCGTTCGGCTACCCGTCGCCCCGCGTGATCCAGACCCTCGCTGTCGTTGATGTCGGTTCGAACACCTCCACGCTGGCGGTGTATCGGGGTACCCGCGCCGGCGGCCTGGACCGGGTGCTCCAGGAAGGGGCCTCCCTCAAGCTGATCCGCCAGATCGGGCCCGACGGGCGCCTCCCCCCCGCGGCCATCCGGGCCACGGTGGACGCCATCCGGCGCTTTCGGGATCGGGCGCAGGCGCTCGGCGCCTCGTACGTCGAAGCGGTCGCCACCAGCGCCGTTCGCGACGCGGTGAACCAGGAGGAGCTGCTCTCGGCTGTGCGCGCGATGGGCGTGCAGATCCGGATCCTCGACGGGGAGTCCGAGGGGGTCTGCGCCGTGGTGAGCGCGGTGAACACCCTGCCGCTGACCGACGGCTTCGTGGTCGACCAGGGCGGCGGGAGCATGCAGATCGCGCACGTCACCACCCGGCGGGCCCGGCAGGTGGTGAGCCTGCCGTTGGGCGCGCTCCGCCTGACCGACCGCTTCTTCACCACCGATCCCCCGGACGCCGCGGCGGTGACCGCCCTGCGCCGCCACGTCCACCAGGCGATCACCCCGCTGCGGTGGTTCTCGGCGGGGAACGGGGGCACGCTGGTCGGTGTCGGCGGCTCCCTCCGCGCGCTCGCGAAGGTCGACCGGCGGCAACGAGCCTGGCCGGTGGCATCGGGGCACGGCTACCTGCTCACCATCGACGCGATCGAGGCGATCTGGGAGCAGACCAGTCGGGTGCCGGCCGCCGCGCGCGCCGCCATCCCGGGCCTGGCCGGACACCGGGTCGAGACGGTGGCGGCGGCGGCCCAGACCTACCTCACGCTGATGCGCGCCGGTGGGTTCGATCGGATCACGGTCTCCTCCTACGGCATCCGGGAAGGCGTCGCGTTCCGCCGGCTCTTCGGCGAAGAGACCGACGGGCTGGTGCCGGACGTGCGTGTCGCAGGGCTCACCTCCCGGTTTCCGAAGGGCAGCGCGGCGCCGTCCGTGCGCCGGCTCGCCGACGCCGCAGGTGTGGATGCCGGCATCGCCCTCGCTGCCGCCTGGCTGCTCCCGTTGGGCGGTGACGTCGTCAACCGGCTCCTCGACGCGCCCCTCCCCGGGTACACCCAGTCCGAGGTGCTCGCGGTGGTGGACGTCCTCACCGGGGGCTCCCGCGTGCTCGGGATCCACGGCCGGGAACATCTCCGGCTGGTGGCCGAGATCGCGATCGCGGATCCGGAGGCGCGCGTCGAACAGGGGCGCATCGTGGCGCGGGTCGACCGGCGGATGCTGGAGCAGCTCGAGCAGCTACGGGTCTGACTCCGAGCGGTCCGCCCCGGCGATGAGCTGCGCCTGGGCCCGTACCGTCGGCCCCTCCCTCGCCTCGGTCTTGCCGTTGGCGCGGGTCCAACGGGCCTTCACGGTGTCGCTCCACTGAAGGTCGAGCATGGTCTGGATGCGCGCGCGCAGCGGCGGGTCGAGGATGGGCCACAGCACCTCGACGCGGCCATCGAGGTTCCGCCCCATCCAGTCGGCCGAGCTGAGGTACCACTCGGGGGTGCCCCCGTTCTCGAACCGCAACACGCGGGCGTGCTCGAGGAAGCGGTCGACGAGGCGGATGACCTCGATCCGGCTCGACCAGCCGGGGAGGCCGGGCTCCAGGCAGCAGATGCCGCGCAGGATCATCCGGACTGGAACGCCGGTTTCGGAGGCCCCGTACAGGGCGCGGATCAGGGTGGGGTCGGAGACGGAGTTTAGCTTGACGACGATCCCCGCCGGGCGCCCGGCGCGGGCGTTCTCCACTTCGGTGGCGATCTTCGCCAGGATCCACGGCCGCATCTGTTCCGGGGCGACCACCAGGTGGTTCATCGGGGGCGGCTTGACGTACCCGGTGAGGAGGTTGAAGAGGTGGGTGAGGTCGGCGCCAAAGGCGTCGTGCGCGGTGAAGTAGCCGTAGTCGGTGTAGGTCTGGGCGGTCCGGTGGTTGTAATTCCCGGTGCCGAGGTGGACGTAGCGGCGGATGACCGCGCCCTCGCGGCGCACCACCAGCGCGGCCTTGCAGTGGGTCTTGAGGTCCACGAGCCCGTAGACGACGTGGGCCCCGGTGGCCTCCAGGCGTTTGGCCCAGGCGATGTTGGCCTCCTCCGAGAAGCGGGCGCGGAGCTCCACGAGGACCGCGACCTCCTTGCCCGACTGGGCCGCGAAGGAGAGCGCCTCGGCGATCCGGCTGGTGGGGGAGACCCGGTAGAGGGTCATCTTGATCGCGATCACGTCGGGATCGTGGGCGGCGGCGACCACGAACCGGGTGACGGCGTCGAAGCTCTCGTAGGGGTGGTGCACCAGGACGTCGCCGGCGCGGATGCGGGCGAAGGGGTCTCCGCCCGCCTCGAACCCGGGTACCGGTCGGGGTTCCAGCGGGGCGTCGCGGAGGCGGGGGAGCTGGATGTCGTTGTAGAGCTGCATCACGTCGGTGAGGCCGGTCGGCCCCGAAGTGGGGTACAGGTCGGCCTGCTCGAGCTCGAGCTCGCTCCGCAGCAGGCTCAACAGCGCGGGGGGGAGTCCGCGCTCGTATTGGAGCCGCACCGCCGCGCCCATCCGGCGGTTGCGCAC
>JAYVAS010000515.1:0-4169 GCA_043750895.1 Pseudomonadota bacterium | reverse complement strand
CCCACGGGCCTTCGTCGGGCGCTTCCGCGCTCGGGCCCCCAGGGCGCCGACGCCGAGGCCTCTCTGCATCGCGCGGATGGCGCCGCGGGCGAAGGAGAGGACCCGCTTCTTCACCGCCCCCCAGATCAGACCAGGGTGTGCTGGTGAGAACTGATCCAGCGGCGGGTGCCGCGTAGCGCGGCCGGAGCGGCCACCGAGCTCAGTCCGGGCTCCGTTGCGGTAGTCCCGCCGCTGCTGCCGGGCGAACCCATCGCCGGAGGCGTCCATGACGCGTCGACGGCGGTGCCAGATCTGCGGTGAGCTCTTCGCCCCCGACCCGCGGGTGGGCCGGCGGCAGCTGACCTGTCGCCGCATCGCCTGCCAGAAGGAGCGGCACCGGAGGAGCTGCGCGGCGTGGCACCAGCGCGAGAGGGGGGCAGTCGAGGAGGAGGCCCTCCGGCGACGCCTGGGGGCGTCGGATGGCGAGGTTCGCCTGGCGGTGGTCCGAGACGAGTGTGGGCCGAAAATAAAGGTTGTAGTTGAGGAATGTCTACGCTTGTTTTCCGTGGGATCCCGAGACGAGTTCCGGACGAAACACGTGGAGCAACGCCGAGACCTGCTCCGCCTGGTGGACCGGCGACCGCGAGACGAGAGCGACCGCCCGACCGGCCCACCGTAGGCTGCTGGGCATGCCCGTCCTCGAACTCCCCCAGCTCGACCTCCGGTACGCGAACCTCCGGATCGCAGACCCCACCCGCCGCGCCCGCCTTGAGCAGGCCCTCGCCCGAGAAGGGCAGCAGGTCCCCGTCCTGGTCATCGCCGGAGACGCAGACAAATACGTGCTGATCGAGGGCTACGGCCGGGTGGACGCGCTGAAGCGGTTGGCGCGCGACACCGTGTTGGCGACGGTGCTGGACATGGGCGAGGCTGAGGCGCTCGTCCTCCGGCATCGCCTCGATCACGGTGCGCCGCGCAGCGCCCTGGAGGAGGGTTGGCTGGTGACGACGCTGCTGGAATGCGGCAAGTCGCAGGCGGAAGTGGCGATCGCGCTGGCGAAGTCGACAGCGTGGGTCTCGCGACGGCTGGCGCTGGTGCGGACACTGCCGGAGGTGGCGCAGGAGGCGGTGCGCGCGGGGCGAATCGGGGCCAGCGCCGCGGAGAAGTATCTGGTGCCGTTGTCACGTGGCAACGCGGGGCAGTGCGCGAAGCTGGTCGAGGGCCTGCGGACGGTGAAGCCGACAGCCCGACAGTTCCTCTGCCTGTACGCCGCGTGGAAAGCGGCGAACGATGAAGTGCGTCAGCGCATCGTCGAGCAGCCGCTGCTCTACCTGAAGGTCGACGAGGCCCTCAAGCACAAGGATCCGGAGGACGACGCCGACCTGACGGCCGTGCGGGACGTCGAGGCCATCGCCGGCGTGTGCGGGCGTGCCCGGAAGGGGCTGCGCGAGGGTGCCTACGTCCGCCTTCGGGAAGAACATCGCGCACAGTTCGTCTCTGCGTGGCAGGAGGCTCGGCTGGCCTTCCACGCGGTTCGCGACCTCGTCGCGAAGGAGGGCGTTCGTGACCCCTCGTGAAAAGCGCATCGCGATCCTGGAGATGCACAAGCACGGTGCCAGCGTCCGGGCCATGGCGAAGGCCCTCGAGGCGTCGCCCAACACGGTGCGAGACGTGATCCGGTCGGGAGACCCGGAGCGCGCGTCGATGAAGCGCGAATCGCAACTCGCCGAACACATCGAGCGTGTCCGGGATCTGCACGTCGCCTGCAAAGGGAACCTGGTGCGCGTCCACGAGGAGCTCGAGAAGGGCGGGATCGTCGTCGCCTACACCACGGTCACGGAGTTCTGCCGAGAGCAGAAGATCGGTGTCGTCGAGAAGATCCCAGCGGGGAAATACCACTTCAGCCCCGGCGAGGAGATGCAGCACGACACGTCGCCGCACTGGGTGACGATCGGCGGAGTCATTCGCCTCGTCCAGATGGCGTCCGTCGTGCTGCCGCACTCGCGGATGATCTACGCGCAGGGATACCCGGCGTTCACCCGATTCCACTGCAAGACGTTCCTGACCGACACGATCCGGTTCCTGACCGGGGCGACCACCTGGTGCATGGTCGACAACAGCCACGTCGTCGTCGCCTTTGGGACGGGTCCGGACGCGGTGATGGCGCCCGAGATGGTGGCGTTCGGCGAGCGCTTCGGGATGAAGTTCCGGACGCGCGTCCCAGGAGACCCCAACCGAAACGCCCACGTCGAGCGGCAGTTCTGGACGCTGGAGACCAACTTCGAGGTCGGCCGGACCTTCGCCGATCTCACGGACTTCAACGCCCAACTGGTCGCTTGGTGCGAGAAGAAGAACGCAAAGTACCGGGCCGATCTGCACGCGGCGCCGACCACCCTGTTCGCGGCAGAACGGCCGTACATGAAGCCAATGCCGCGCTGGATCCCCGAGGTCGTGAACGTCGAGGAAAGGCGCGTGGACGTTGAGCGCTACGTCCGGCTGCACACCAATTCCTACTCGGCCCCCGCAGCGCTGATCGGCCAGAACGTCGAGGTCCACGAGACCATTCGGCACGTTCGCATCTTCCATCGCCACAAGTTGGTCGCGGAGCATTCGGCGTTCGAGCCCGGCGCGAACAAGAAGTCCACGCTGCCCGAGCACCGACGGCAGGCCGGCGCCTCGCGCGGGCCCGCGCCGATGAGCCCCGAAGAGGCCACCCTCGTCGCGGCCGGCCCCGAATTCGTCGCGATGATCGCGCTGTTGCGCACGAAGTACCACGGGCAGGCGCAGCGGGCCGTCCGGCGCTTGCACACCTTGTTCCTCGACTACCCGACGCCCGTGCTTCGTTCCGTCCTCGTCGATGCCGTCGCGCACCGCGCCCACGACCTCGGGCAGGTCGACCGCCTCGTGCTCCAGCGCGTCGGTGCCGATGTCTTCCGGCTCCCGAATCCCAAGGATGAACCATGAACGACGACCTCGACCAGCTCCTCACCAGCCTCAAGATGCATCGGACGCGCCAGGTCCTTTCCCGCGAACTCGACCGCGCCATCCGCGAGAAGCCGGCCTACGACACCTTTCTCGCCGACCTGCTGCGTGAGGAGTACACCTACAAGCGTCAGAAGAGCCTGGAATATCGCATCGAGCACGCGCGAATGCCCGAGCTGTGGACGCTGGAGACGTTCCCCTTCGACGAGCAACCGGCGGTGTCCGCGCCCGTCGTCAAGCTGCTCGCGGGCTTGGACTTCATCGCCACCGGCCACAACGTCGTGTTCATCGGGCCCGCTGGCGTCGGGAAGACGGGCTTGGCGACGAGCATCCTGTACAAAGCGCTGGTCAACGGCCACCGCGGACGCTTCATCCGCGCACAGGATCTCTTCGACGAGATCCACGCCTCGCTACTGGATCGTTCGAGCCGTCGCGTTCTGAACGAGCTGTGTGGCTACACGCTCCTGTGCATCGACGAGCTCGGGTATCTGAACCTCAAGCCCGAGCAGACCAACATCTTCTTCAAGCTGATGGAGGAGCGCTACACGGCGAAGAAGCCGACGATCATCACGACGAACCTCGACTTCGAGCAGTGGTACGACTTCCTCGGCCAGAAGGCGATGGTGCAGGCCCTGCTCGATCGCGTCCGGCACCGCTGTCACACCATCCGCATCGAAGGCACCACGCTCAGGAGCCCCACCGGCTGATCCCTACGCCCGAGAGGGCATCCCCCTGTTCGCGACGCCGACGGCGACGTGGATGGACCCCGGCCCGGCAGGAGTAGCGTCCTGACCGGGCACCGGGCGTTTTCCCGTCGCTCCGCCTCAGGCTCCATGGATGGACCCCCCGAGCCCGGATCCCTGCCCGGCCCGATCACCATCGTGCGGGGCCCCAGCCCCCGCGGCGAACGGGATCACGATCTCGGGGTGGGTCTCGTTTGGCCGGCAGGTGTGGGTCTGGTTTGGCCAGCGTTGAAGGGGTCACGCCGCACATCGAGTTCGATCGCTCCGGAGTCACGGACATGAGTCGGGGGGAACGCCGGTTCCCCACGAGCTGTGTCTCGATTGGCTGGGTCCCGGCCGCGTGGAACCGTCCGTCAGCGGGTGGTTCGCTCCCTGCTCCCGTCGGCGCAAGGGTGGAGAGGGGCGACGGACGACGGCGTGGCGAGCGGCGGGTGCAGGCGCTCCCCGGGCGGCGCATCGTTTTCGCGG
>JAYVAS010000514.1:0-4150 GCA_043750895.1 Pseudomonadota bacterium | reverse complement strand
CGCCCCCAACCGCGGAGACCAGGTGGCCGCGAGCACCACGTCGTAGCCGTTGCCATCGTCGACCGGCGCGTCTCCCAGGTCGATCGCGGCGCCGTCGATCGACGCATGCACCACCTTGGCCACCGAGAGCCGCATCCGGTCCCAGGCCGTACGTTTGACGTCGAGGGTGAAGGTGAGGGTGTCGCGGAAGGTGTAGGCACCACCGAGGGTGAAGGTCTCGGGGACGTAGTGGTCGAAGACGCCGATGTCCAAGGCGAGCACCAGCGGGACGACGACGTCGTCGAGGTCGCCCAGGTCCTCGGTGCCCACGTTGGCTTGCAGGTTCACGCTCACGTCGACCGGAAGCCCCGCCGAACCGCGCCACGCGCCTGCGAGCTGCAGCCCGGCCAGGGCCGGGATGGCCTGTCCGGCGTCCCAGTGCAGGGAGACGCTGGGCGAGAAGCCGGCGACCACGTCGAGCTCCATGGTGTGGACATCGAGCGAGAGCCCGACCACGTCCGACGCCTCCGCCGTGGTGTCCTCGGTTCCGGAGACCACCACGTCGAGGGTGGCGTCGAGGCGGTACCGGGCCCGGGGGATCATCTGGAGCCCGCCGCCGATCGCCAACCCGGCGATAGGGCGCCAGGCGAGGCCCCCGCCCAGCTCGTACCGCTGGGTGCGGTTGCCGTAGAGAAAGTAGGTGGGGAGCTCCGGCTCGAAGGTCTGGAGCCGGAACAGGCGCTCGGCGGGGACGAACAGCGCGACGCCGCCGGCCACCTTGGGCCCGAACGGGCGGGTGGCCCCGATCATGACGCCGTGGATGGGGTCGGCGTCGGGGTTCAGGGTGAGCGGGGTGTCCGTCGCGTCGATGCGGCCGTCCTGGTTGGTGTCCCAGTAGACGGGGGGCAGGTCGTAGAAGTTGGACTGGGCGAGGACGAAGCCGATGCCGAGCTCGGGGTGGACGATGCCCGGGAGCGCCGCGGGGTTGGTCAGGACGGCGTCGAAGCCGTCAGGAAGCGCCAAACCGCTCGAGGCCCGCCCCATGCGGCGGGCGCCGAACCCGTAGAAGTCCATGGGGCTCGCGTGTGCGGCCGCGACGAGGAAGACGCCGAACCCCACGATCAGGCGTACCCGATCTCTGGCACGGGGGTGAGCGCGGCCTGGCGCAGCACTTCGATGATCGCGGCGACGGAGTCCGTCGGCAGGGCCTCGCTCAGGCAGGCGACCCGCCCGGCCAGGTAGGCCGTGGCGATGCCGCTGCCGCGGTACAGGCCCTTCTGGCCGTCCACGCCCACGGTGTAGCCGTGCGCCAGGAACTTGCCGGTGAGGTTGCCCCACTGACGCGCCGGGAAACGATGGGGCGGGAAGTAGTAGAACTTCTCGGCCGGGCAGTCGGGGTGGGAGGCGACGCCGATGGTCTCGGGGAGATCGGCCGGGTAGGCACGTTCGCCCTTGGGGTGCGCGGCGGCGAGCACCGTCGCGCCGTGCTCCACGGCCATCGCCGTCGTTTCGCGCAGCAGGAGCGCCTTCCCCATGTTTGGAGTGCCGAGGGAGAGGTTGATCACCCGGGCACCGTGGCGGGTCGCCACCTCGATCCCGGCCGCCATCTGATCGGCCGTCGTGCGGAGGCGCGCGTCCATGATCTTGATGCAGACCAGCTTGGCAGCGGGTGCCGTCGCGTGGACCGCGGCCGCGATCTCGGTGCCGTGACCGTTCTCGTCGGCGTGGTCGGCGCTGACCATGACGTGCGAGGTGGCCCCCATCGACAAGGAGAAACCTTCGACGTCCGCGCCGGCAAGGCGCGGGTCGCGTAGGTTGACGCCGCTGTCGATGATCGCCACCATCTGACCGCGCCCGGAAAACTCCTGGCCACGAAAACGCATGAGGTTAGCCGCCTCGGGGAGGGAAGAAGCCAGCTTATGACTCCGACCACCCTGCCGCAACCGGGCTTGCTGCCGGCGCCGTTGCGGTCGCCGGTGCGGCCGGGCTCGCCGAGCGAGCGCGCCGAGATGGAGGCGATTCAAAAGTGGGTAGGCAAACCTGCCTACCTCGAGGGTTGTGTCGGAGACGCGCCGCCCGGCTGGGCCGAGCTCGCCCACGTGCTGTTGGGGGTGGCCGGGCTGTTGTTCGGCCTCTTCACCGCGTGGGTCGGCGTGTTGGTGACTGGCGCGGCGGCCGCGTCGGCCACGGCGCGCCTCGCCGGATGGCCCGGCTTCGACCACCTCGTCGCGCACCGGCCCACCTGGAACGTGCGGGTGGGCGTAGCCGGTCCTCAAAGCCGGTTCGTGATCGCCGCCGCGGCAGACCGCGCTCGGCCGCGCCGCGCCGCGGGCCAGGCGGTCGCGATCGTCCTCACCCTCGTCGCGCTCGTGGCGGCCTCGGACCCGTGGCTCCCGAGGTTCGCGCACCCCCTCCCGGCCCTGCTGGTGCTCGGCGTCACTGCGGCGGTCCTGGTGCGGCGGTTGGGGAACGGGGGGGCGCCGACGGAGGGCGGTGAGACGGTGGCCGGCGGGACGGTGGCCGAGGCCCGCGCGGTGGGGGCGGCCGTCGCAAGCCTGCACCGGGCAGCGGGTCTCGGACGCACCGACGTGACCGGCGTGGTCGCCGGCGCGGGAGCGGTGGCCGCGGCAGGTCCGCTCGGCTTCCTCGACTGGTGGGCGGTGGATCGGCGCCACTGCGTCGTCCTCTGGGTGGACGGCGGCGCGCCGGATGCGCTGCAGCGGGGCGGCCCGGTGGACCGCCTCCGCAAGGTCGGTTGGCAGGTCGAGGTGATCCCCATCGGCGCCGGGGAGGAGGAGGGCTCGGCCATCGACCGCGTGTGGTCGGCCGGGAGTCCCGGCGCCCCGGCCCCGGTAGGGCTATCGTAGGTGATGCTCACCCTCTGCGCGCTCGGTTTCGCCGCCACCCTGACCGGCCACGTCGCAGACCCCGACGGCGAACCCGTCGCCGGCGTCACCGTCGTCGCCTACGACGTGCGGCTCAACTACGCCACGGCCACCACCACATCCTCCGGCACCTGGACCATCCGCAACATCCCCGGCGGCGCCTACCGCCTGCGCTCCTACGGGGGAGACAGCTCGCCTTGGGTGGATCGGTTCTACCCCTCCGCCTGGGATTTCTGCACCTCCGAGGCGGTGTCGGTCGGCGAAGACGAGATGCTCGGCGACCTGGACATCACCGTGCCGCGGGGCGGGACGCTCGCCGGGGTGCTCACCGACCTCGCCGGCAATCCGGCGGTGGGCGTCGAGGTGACGGCCCGCGGCACCTCCGAGCGGACGGCGCTGGCCACCCGGACCGGGTTGACGGACGAGACCGGGGCCTTCGTGATCCCCGGCCTCGACAGCGATCCCGGGGCGCCCGAGCCCTATGCCTGCCTCGTCGACGCCCCGGGCTGGCCCGAGCAGTTCTTCGGCCCGGTGTACGACGAGGACAGCGCGGACCTCTTCGAAGTGACCCTCGGAGCCTCCGCCGAGACCGGCACGCACGCGCTCCTCGACGGCATCACCGTGGCGGGGACGGTCTACGGCCCGGACGGTCCGGTCACCGGCGGCACCGTGTTCATCTACTCCCCCTCCCAGATCCTCGGCGTGACCATCGACGACGACGGCACCTATGTCGGAGACGGCCTCCCCCCGGGGGACGTCATCGCGTGGGCCGAGTCCGACGGGCTCGCCACCACCTACTACCCGGACGCGGACCGCCCCGGCGAGCGGGTGTCGGTGACGGAGGAGGGAGCGGTGCAGGAGGGGGTCGACCTCCAGCTCCCGGTGGAGAGCACCCTCACGGTGCGCTTCTCCGGGGACGGCGACGTCGCCGAGGTCGGCGTGCTCCTCTACAACAGCGAGCTGACGGTCGGCCGCGGCGGAGGGGTGGACGACTCCGGCGCCATCCGCATCGACGCGCTCTTCGAGGGCGACTACACCCTCTACATCTACGGGGCGGACGGCGGCTTCACCGACGGCTGGGCCACCGAGGGCGGCGCCACCCGCGTGTTCCACGTCAGCGGGGACATGGAGGTGGACATCCCGCTCGGGCGCGGCGCCTCCGTCTCGGGCACCGTCACCGACGAGAACGGCGCGCCCGTCTACGGCGCCTACGTCTACGTCTACCCGGCCGACGGCAGCGACGCCTCGGCGGTCGCGACCGAGGCGGACGGCACCTACCGCGTGCT
>JAYVAS010000513.1:0-2779 GCA_043750895.1 Pseudomonadota bacterium | reverse complement strand
GACGCGTTGGCCCTGGTGGCCCGGTCAGGCGCGGTCACCCTCTTCGAGCCCGCGTTCGGCACCCGCGCCATGGGTGACGCGGTCGAAGAGCCGGCCCGGATGCACATCGCCGGAGACCGTGTCGCGGTGCTCTCCTCCACCGGGATCCTCGACGTACGGACCTGGCCCGAGCTCTCACCCGTCTACCGCCTCCCCACCGGGAACCTGAGTCAGCTCAACGTCGTCTGCTGGGGCGGCGGCGTGGCGGTGGTCGGGGACGACGCCAAGGGCATCCGCCGGGTGATGGCCCTGGACGGCGAGGGCAAGCTGGTGGGGCGCGTCAAGGTCCCGCCGCGGGTCGCGCTGGGTGTGCTCCAGAACGGCTTCATCCACCTGGCCCGCAGCACCACCGAGGGGCTGTTCGTCACCCCCGTGGGGCGTCCGGTGCCGGCGGGCGAGGCGACGGCGCACACCCTCCGGTTCGGCGAGTCGGGCGCGGTGGTCGGCATCGCGTCGGGGGGGGTCACCCTGTGGCGCAGCCCCGAAGAGGCGCCGGTCACTGTGAAGTGCTTCGACGCGTCGGCCGCAGCGGTCTCGCCTGACGGCGAACACCTCGCGATCGGGACGCGCGTCGGTCGGGTCGCCTACGCCACGGCGCGGCCCGGGGCGGCGCTACGCGGCAATCCGGCGCGGGTGGAAGGCCACAACAGCGCGGTGACGACCGTCGAGTTCAGCCGGCGGGGGCGGTTTCTGGCCACCTGCGCCGACCGGTGCTGGGTCTGGTCGTACTGACGCCCGGCGCCACGGTGGGCTCAATCCACGGCGCGCTGAATCCACGAATCGTAGAGCTGCCTCTACGATTGACTAGGGTTCGGTGACGACCGGGGCGGTCTCGGCCGAGGCATCGCCGATCCACGCGAGGATCGCGCCCGCCACCATCCACCCGAGGGCGAGGAGGAGGAACGAGTTCAAGAGGGACGAAGTTCCGAGCTTTTCTTCGTGCTTGACAACAAGGGAGCGGGCCATCGATTCTCTCCGACTGAGTACAGCGCAACGGGCAAGCGGCTATGCAACGTCAAGAGTTGTAGCAACTCCCGTGCCAGAGAGGAGAAAGAGTTTTGAGGACCCGGGTGCTCCACGTGCTGTGCGACCTCTCGGCGGGGGGGGCCGAGCGCCTGGTACTGGAGATTTGTCGGCGCCGGTCTTCCGATCTTGAGATGTCCGTGGCCACGGTGCAGGGGTTGGGGCCGCTGGAGCCGGCGTTCCGCGCGGCGGGCATCCCGCTGATCGAGGGTGGGAGAGCGCGAAAACACCTCGGTGTCCGGGCCACCGGCCGGCTCGTCGGCGCGGTCCAGGCGGCCGACGTGGTCCACACCCACCTCTTCGCCGGCGACACCTGGGGCCGCATCGCGGCGCTGCTGACGGGTCACCGGGCCGTGATCACCACCGAGCACAACGTGAACCGCGACGAGACCTGGCAGCGGTGGGTCAAGCGGGGGTTGGCGCCGGTGAGCCGCCAGATCGTGTGCGTGTCCGAGGCGGTGGCCCGCTACAGCGTCGAGGTGGAGGGGATCCGGGACGTCATCGTGATCCCCAACGGGGTCGACGTGGACCGGTTCGGGCCCCACCCCGGCGGCCCCGGCAACCGGGTGCTCGCGATCGGTCGACGGGTGCCGCAGAAGGGCTTCGACGTGCTGCTCGACGCGCTCCCGGCCGGGTTCACGCTCCAGGTGGCGGGGGAGGGGCCGTTCGAGCGGGATCAGCCGGGCGTCACCTGGCTGGGACGGCGGGAGGACGTTCCCGCGCTGTTGGCGCAGGCGGACATCCTCGCCGTCCCGTCCCGATGGGAGGGGTTCGGCCTCGCCGCGGCGGAAGGGCTGGCGGCCGGGGTGGTGGTGGTGGCCAGCGACGTCGACGGCCTCGCCGAGGTGGTCGGCGACTGCGGCGTGCTCGTGCCGCCGGAGGACCCGGCGGCGCTGCGGGCCGCGCTGGTGCGGGTCGGGCAGGATCCTGCGCTCCGCCGCGCGCTCGCGGTGCGCGGGCCGGAGCGCGCGCGCAGCCGCTACTCAATCGACACCACGGTTCGCCGATACGAGAACTTGTACCGAGGCCTCGGCGCACGTTGACACCGTCTTGGCACGAAAGCTTAAAGAAACGCTGGACCGACTCCGGAGGAAGGTCCGATACTCCAGAGATGGATGTCCCCGCCGACCAAGATCGGGTCGCCGCGCTGCACATGCAGCTTATCGACGAGACGGATCCCCTCCGCCGGGCGGGGATACACCTCGAGCTGGCGTCCCTGGGCGTCGCGGCGGGCCAGTTTCCCACCGCGGCCCGTCACTTCCGAGAGGCGTTGCTCCTCGACGCCACCCTGGAGGTGGCACGGAAAGGGCTGGCGCGCCTCGGCGCGACCGAGCTACCGCGGGGCCCGGCGCCCGCCGGCGGGCTGCGCGGGTGGTTCACGAAGTGGCGGAAGCGGGGCTGAGCGGGCTGGACCTCGACGCGGACATCGACGTGGAGGTGGCCATCGACATCGAGGGGGCCATCGAGTCGGGCATCGGCATCGACCTGGACATCGTCGTGGACATCGACGTGGAGGTGGCCGCGGAGTCGGCGGTCGACCTCGACGCGCTGCGGGTCACCGAGCGAGCGCCCGGAGCATCGCACCTACGCGCTTGAGCTCGACCTTGCGGGCGGCTCCGTCGGGTCGATGTCCCCGACCATGTCGATGTCCCCGACCATGTCGATGTCCCCGACCATGTCGATGTCCCCGACCATGTCGATGTCCCCGACCATGTCG
>JAYVAS010000512.1:0-9216 GCA_043750895.1 Pseudomonadota bacterium | reverse complement strand
CGTCGGTGTCCGCGTCGCTGTCGGAATCGGCGTCGGTGTCCGTATCGGCGTCGGCGTCCGCGTCGGCATCGGCGTCCGCGTCCGCGTCCGCGTCGGCCTCCTCCCCGCTCACGTGGATACGCACCCCGCCGGCCGGAAAGGTCTCGCCGTCCACCAGCACCTCCACCGACACGTTGTAGTCGCCCGGATCCAGATGGACGACGGCCTCGGTGCCCGTCGGCGTGCGCGCGCCGACCACCCAGCTCGCCCGCGCGATGTCCAGCCGCTGGGCCCCGTCGCGGGCCTCGACCCGCAGGGTGATCTCTCCGTCGGCGTCGAAGCGCTGCCCGTCGGACGGCGCGGTGATGTTCACCTCCGGGCGGCCCGTGGCCTCGGACGGCGCCGTGCCGCAGGAAAGGAGCAGGGCCAGGAGCATCGAACCCATTCTACGTCAGGCGAAGACCACCGCGGCGAAGGTCGCGCGGAGGGCCCGCCCCAGATCGGGGTCGGCGCGCGCCGCGTCGGGAATCAGCCCGAGGTCGACCACCGTGATCGCGGTACGCTCGGTGGGCACCGGCGGCGGAGAACGCAGCACCTGCCCGGGTCCGGTGCGCAGGGTGCAGTAGGGGATCTCCCGCGCCAGCTCGAGGTCGAAGCGCTCGTGACGGAACTCGCGCGCGGTCCATTCGGCGTCGAAGGCGGGGCCGACGAACAACACCAGCAGCACCCGGTCGCGCAGGCCCTGCATCTCGCTCAACAGGGCGAGGAGCGCCTGGGACTGCGCGGAGGCGACGAGGATCAACCGCAGCTCGGGGGCGAGGATGAGCGCCTCGAGCGCGTCGTGCGCGTCGGGGGGGGCGCCGACCTGCACGACGTCGCCCAGGTCGATGGTCGGCTCCTCGAACCACACGAGGCGGACGTGCGCCAGGCGACGGGTGATCGTGTCGTCCACGACCGGCAGGCGCGCCGCCACGGACGCCCAGCCGCAACCGGGGCCGAGGCGCCGCGCCGGGTCGTAGTCTTCGCCGAGGGTGACGGGATCCAGCCGGCCCGCCGGGAGCGCCGCATCGCCGGAGGACGGCTGGTCGAGCGGCCCTCCGCTGAGCGGCAAGGGGTCGGGTCCGTGCAGGACGCTCCAGGTGGCCGCGAAGAAGGTGGCCACGTCCCACGAGGACGGCTGCGGACGGGCCAGCCAGACCGCCAGCAGGACCAGGGTGATCGCGGCGGACCAGAGGACCGCGTCCACGGTGGTGAAGGCGTCGGTCACGCGACCTCGAGCTTCCACTCGGGAATGGGCGGAATGGACTTCTCGTGGGCGTGCTTGGCGACGAGGTAGAGCGCCGTGTAGAGCGCCAACCACTCCCAGAACGGCTTCTCGTCGTAGCTGAACTCCACGAAGGACCAGCTGAAGTAACCGAGCATGCTCGCCGGCATCGACCACGCCAACACCTCGGCCTCGGTGCCCTTGGTGAGCCGGATCGTCTCCTTGGCCATCCACGCGACCGCCCACACCTGGGCGATGAGCAGCACGATGCCCACCACCCCGCCGTGGACCATCTCGCCCCAGAAGATGCCGTGGGGGTACCGGTAGACCGAGTGGTAGAGCCAGTCGTTGTACTTCTGCAGGATGTCGATGTACCCACCCGGCCCGATCCCGACGCCGTAGGTGTCCATCAGCCCGCGGACGCACACCGTCCAATTCATGCCGCGGATGTCACGCGCGAAGAGCACGTCCATGTTGGCGATGATGCGGTTGATACCGCTGCCCAGCTCGTCGGCGTTGAGGGCGAAGACCATGCCCCCCAACAGCGCGATCACGCCGATCCCCCGCACGAACCACCTCCGGAACACCGCGTTCCCGAAGGACGCCGTGAAGCCGCCGATCAGGATGCAATAGGCGCCGCCGCGCGAGCCCGAGGTCATCATCGCGTAGAAGATGAAGATCGCGCAGAAGATCAGCCCCCACCGGTACAAGGGGCGTTTCTGCACCAGGGCGAAGGCGGCCGCGGAGTGCACGGCGAACGAGAGGTTCATCGCGAACCAGTTCGGCTGCTGCCCGAGGCCCGTCTCTCGGCCGCCCTCGGCCGCCTTCCACTGCTGGCCGTAGTCGGTGAGGCCGATCGAGTCCCCGAGGGTGGCGAGCAGGCCGATGAACACGCACGACAGGATCCAGAACCAGAGCATGGCCTTGATGTCTTCCCACGTCTCGACGAACGCCATGATCACCACCGCAGTGGCGAGGATCACCGCCATGCCGACCAGCTCCTTGAACCCGTCGGAGGCCCGCACACACCAGGTGAGTCCCACCGCCGTCCACGCGGCGTGGGCCAGAAACACCCCCTGCCACGGCCAATCTCGCCAGAGGCGTTTGCCGACGAACACCGCCCGGAGACCGAGGGAGATGAGCCCGATGAGCAGCACCGGCTCGAACAAGCCGATGTTCAGCTTGCCGATGGAGAAGAAGGACGTGCTGCCGGTGCTGATGAGCCGGGACGCGATGATCAACCCGACGCCGGCGACCGGCCGGTCGAGCAAGACCGTCACGGTGACCAGACCACCGATGAGCACGACCGGCACGCGCCAGTCGAACGCGAAGAGGATCAGCAGGGCCGCCTGGACCACCACCAGACCGGCGATGGCGAGGAGGGTGGTGCGACGCCATTTCGAGTCCAGCGCGATCTCCGGGCCCGAGCCGATACCCACCGTGCCTGCCGATGTCAATGTGAGGCGCCCGCCAGCAGAGTCCTTGACAATGGGCCGAAGGCAAGAAATAGTGCGCCCGTGCGTTTCCGACCGATCGGAGCGTACCGGTACCGGCCGAACCGGAATCACCGCAAGAACGTGAGGAGATCACACCATGAACACCTACAAGCCCCTGATCGTGCTCGCTGCAGCCGCCGCCGTGTCCGCCACCCTCGTGGCGTGCACCGGCAAGACCGACGACTCGTCGACCACCGCGGACAACGCGTGCAACGCGTGCAACGCGTGCAACGCCTGCGGCACCTGATCAGGCAATGATTGGAGCCTCCGTGCCTCGGCACGGAGGCTTCGTCTTTTTTGAACGATGGCCGACGCACAGACCAACCGCCTCCTCTGGGGCGCCGCTCTCGGAATGGTCGCCTTCGCGGGCTGGACCGCGTGGACCCGTCTGGGCCCCGCCTCGACCCCCGCCACCCCCGCGCTGCCCGAGACGGCCCACGCGGCAGCGCTTCCCGCACCCCGGGTCGCCGACACCCGCACCGACTGGCTCCGGGCGCACTTCGCGTTCCCCCTCGCCGCGCAGGGGACGCCCCCCGCCGACTGGACGCCGGTCGAGGCCGACCTCTCCTCCGCCACCTGTGGCGCCTGCCACGTGGCCCAGTACGCCGACTGGCAGACCAGTTGGCACGCGGGGGCGATGGGCCCGGGGGTGATGGGTCAGCTGGTGGACTGGGACCACACGCAGGACGGCCTCGTGGACCAGTGTCAAACCTGCCACGCTCCCCTCGCCGAGCAGGACCCGCGGGTCGACGGGAGCGCCAACCCCGTCTACCAGGCCGCGCTCCGCAGCGAGGGCGTCTCCTGTGCGAGCTGCCATGTGCGCGCGTGGACCCGGTACGGTCCACCGGTGGAGGCCCCCGTCGCCGACGCGCCCCACGACGGATTCGTCGCCCGCGACGAGTACCGAGACGCCGGCTTCTGCACCGCGTGCCACGACTTCAAGCCCGGCCAGAAGAGCCTCGAGGGCAAGCTCCTCCAGGAGACGTGGTCGGAGTGGGCCGTGAGCCGCTACGCAGAGGAGGGCGTGAGCTGCCAGGACTGCCACATGCCCGAGGGGCGGCACCTGTGGAAGGGTATCCACGACCCGGACATGGTGCGGAGCGCCCTCACCGCCACGCTCAGCGCGGATGCCACGGCGCCGGGCGGGTACATCCTCTCGGTCACCAACTCCGGGGCGGGCCACCGCCTCCCGACCTACACCACGCCCCAGCTCACCCTGGTCGTCGAGCAGCTCGGCGCCGACGGCACCGTGCTCCCGGGCAGCGCCCAGGAGGGCGCCATCGCGCGCCGGGTCAAGCCCGACCTGACCACCGAGTTGTTCGACACCCGGCTCCTCCCCGGCGAGTCGCACGTCCTCACCTACCGGGTGCCACGCCAACCCGGAGCGGTGTCGGTTCGCGCCCGGATCGCCTGCTGGCCCGACGAGGCCTACCGGCGCTTCTACGAGATCAAACTACGGGACCCGGCCTATGGTCCCTTGGGGCGCGCCCAGATCGAGGAGGCGCTGGCCCGTTCGGTGGCGTCCCGCTTCGCGGTCTGGGAGACCACCCTGGCGTACTGAGCTGGGCGCCGGGGCCCTCCGCCTCAGCGCGGGCGGCCGGTTCGGGACGGGCGCTGCGGCACGCGCACGGGTACGAGGACCGGCGGATGGAGAAGCTCGTCAACCCACTCGATCAGACGATCCTTGAGGTCATCGAGAGGCGACTTTTCCGGTCGCTTCGGCTGGGCGGGCTCGCTCATCCTGTCTCCATCTACGATCACTATAGACGCGACTGTAGGAACGGAAACTCCCTGCGCCAACTCCAGTCGGCCCGCGGGGGGTGCTGATGCGCGCCCGGTGGCCCGTCTGGCTCGCGCTGGTGGCCTTTTTCGTCATGTGCGGAACGACCGTCCATGGGGTCGGGTTGGTAGGCGAGGTCGCCATCGGATGGGCCGCGCCCTCCGCGCCCCAGGTCCTAAGCCACCTCTCGCCCCCGTCGGACACCGCCGTCGACCATGGCGCCCTGACGGTGCGGGGGACCCGACCGATGCTCAGCGTCGGGAGCTGGCCCATCGCCATCAACAGCTACACCGGCGGCTTCGCCGACTGGCCGGCGCGCGCCGCGACCACGCTCACCGGGCGCTGGCAGGTCGGGGCCGGCCTCAACGTCGTGCTGGGCGGGCTGTTCATCCTGCTCGCGGCGCGGTTCCTCCGCTTCCACGGCACCGAGCCCGCCGCCGCGGCCGTGGCGTGGCTCCTCGCCACGGACTGGACCTTCGTCTTCTACCGAAAGGTGCTCGCCGGGACCGAGAGCCTGCTGCTCGCCGCCGGGCTCCTCGTGGTGTGGTCGATGTGGTCCCGACGGTGGAAGGGAGGCGTACACGGAACGGTGGCCATCGCGCTCGGCGTCGCGCTCGGCCTGAACGCCAAGCTCACCTTCGCCGCGAGCCTGGCGGCGTGGGGCGTCACCGCCCTGCTCATGCGGTGGGACCGGGCGGCGTTGAAGCCGCCGCGTCCCGTCTCCGGCTGGCGCCTCGCGACCATCGCCCTCACCGGTGTGCTGCCGCTCCTCGTCGCCAACGCCTACCTGGCCACCCTCGGGGACGCCGCCACGCGTTCGCACGACATGGTGGGCCTCCAGCTCGCGCGCCTCACCCAGGCCGCTCCGGCGCGAGAAAGCTGGTACAACCTTGTCTGTTTCTTCGGAAACCCCAACGCATGGCTCGCACCGGCGCTGGGCGCCGACCCCGTCGCGCCCCTGTCGGCCCTCCGCGGGCTGGGCTTTCTGGTCACCGTGGTCGGGGTGGGCCTCGAGTGGCGGGCGCGCACCCCGACCGCGTCGGCGGCGCTCCTGCGCTTCTTGTCGGTGGCGGTGCCCCTGCAGGTCGGGTTCCTCTTCCTCGCCAACCAGGACCTCCACCACCTCGCCCAGGCCACCCCTCCCCTCTTGCTGCTGGTGGCGCTCGCCGCCGACCGCGCGGCGGCCGAGTGGGGCCCCCCACGCTCCCTCACCCGTTGGGGCGTGACCTTCCTCTTCGTCCTGCCGCACGTGATCGCCGGGGCCCTGCACCTCGCGGCGACCGACCGCGTCCTCGCCACCGCACCCCGGTCCTCGTTCACCGAAGCGGGACAGACCGCCCTCCTCACCGGCCTGGAGGCCGCCGGCTGCACCCGCGTGACCACCTCCGACTACGAGATCTACGGCACGCTCGAGGTCCGCGCCCCGACGCTCACGGTGGTCCACACCTGGGCGGCGGTGGCCAACGGGGAGCGCGACGGCGCCGGCATCCTCACCGTGGCGGCGGGTGGCTGCTACGTGTCCATCCGGCCCACCGCGCCGATGATCTACGACTGGCACCCGTCCGAAGCGGACGTCGCACGGGCGGCGGCCCGGGCCGGGCTCGAGACCCGGCGGCTGGGCTCCCTGCTGGACGAGGACGGGTCGGAGTGGGCCGCGATCTACGCGGTGTCAGCGAAGTGAGGATGCAGTCGCAACGAACGAGCCGTCGCTCACCGTGACCGTACCTTCGTCCCCCAACGCCTCGAAGCTGAAGCAGCCCGCCAGCCCGGCCTCGTCCGAGACCAGGGTGAGGGCGCCCGACCCGTCCCGGCTGGTGTAGGAGGCGCCCTCGTCCGGGTAGAGGGTGACCCAGCCGCCGCCCCCTCCGATGTCGAACGCCATCGGCCACTCGCCCGCCGCGGTCGCATCCACCGCCGCGGTACCGTCTTCGGTGGTCTGGAGGACCATGGAGAACCACCATCCGTCGACCGACTCCGCGTTGACCTGCAGGCTGGAGCCCGCTTCGAACCAGGTCGCGGTGGAAGCCCACGACGAGCCGTCGATCGACGCCGCTACCTCACCCTCGGCGGCGGTCGGGGTGCACGACGGGGTACCGGCGGCGGTTTCGGGCGCACAGCCGGCGAGGGCGTAGAGGCTCAGGAACGGCAGGAAGGCACGCATCGGGCGCCGCTATCCCACCGAAGCTCAGCGCGCGGCCAGCCGCCCGCGGAGCTGGTCTTCGAGCTGCGCCACGAGCGCGTCGAACTGGGGCCGGGCATCCGCCTGCAGCGTCCGCCGCAGGGTGCCGTGGTAGGAGACGGGGTCGACCACCTGGCCGCCGCGCTCGAGTTGGTAGTGCAGGTGCGGCCCGGTGGAGCGCCCGGTGTTCCCGGTCTTGCCGATGACCTGACCCGCGGTGAGCGTCTCCCCCACGGCGACGAGGTTCTCGTTGAGGTGGAGGAACTTCGCGACCACGCCGTCGTTGTAGCGAACCTCGATGCAGTTCCCGTTGGCCGCGTGGTTCCAGTTCGACTTGGTGACCTTCCCGGCGCGCGGGACCACGATCGGGGAGCCGATGGGGGTCTTGAAGTCCATGCCCTCGTGGGTCGGGCGGTCCTTGAGCAGGCTCGAGATCTGCTCGTAGTCGGGCAGCGGGCCGTCGATCAGGCGCCGGGGCACCTCGGTGCCGTCGGCCGCCCAGTAGGACGGATAGCGGTCCCCGGGGGCCTGGTACCGGTACGCGGCGAAGCGCTGCTCCTGCGCGGTGTCGGGCTCACTGGTCAGCGCGGCGGCGAGCACCACCGGCTCGCCGGACTCGGGCTGCTCGTAGAGGAGCTCGATGGTGTCACCACGGTGCAGATCGCGACGCAGATCGAGGTCCCAGGCGAACAGCCGGGCGTAGACCTGCGCCAGCGCCATCGGGCTCGGCGTCTCCGCGGTGGTGAACGCCTGGGAGAGGGAGCTCTGCACCGTCTCGGAGAACACGTGGGTCCCGCGCTGGGTGGCGACGCCGAAGGGCTCGGGGAGCGGGGCCACCTGCTCGGGCGGGACCGCGGGATTCGAGATCGGGGTGTCCTCCCCGACCGCCACCACGGCGGGAGGCGGCGCGACCGGCTCGGGCGCGGCGCGGAGCGCGACCACGAGCCCCACGTTCGCGGACAAAGAGAGGCCGAGAGCCGCGAAGAGCAGCCAGGGCTTGCCACCGGGAGGATTGACGAGGAAGGCGGGGAGCATCGGCAGATCGTGGAGCGAGGAGGTTCGTTCAGTGTCCACCGTCACTCTGGACGTGTCAAGGGCAGGAACGCCATTTTCTCCACTCCCGCGCCGTGACCGACCGGACTACGCCACCTTGCCGAGGATCCCATGAAGCTCTTCTTCCCGATCGTGCTGAGTCTCGTCGCGGGACTCGTGCTTGGATCGTGGCAGCCGCGGGGCGAACTGCTGGCGTTGCGCGCCGAGGTCGACGACCTGCGGGCCCAGGCGCGGCGGCCGTGCCGCTCGGGCGGCGCGAGCACCCTCTCCGGCATCTTCCGGGTGCCCGAGGAGGAGGAGGGGGAGAGACGACCGCCGGCACCCGACCGCGGGCCCCCGACCCCGAACGAGGGCCCCCCTCCCGGCCCGGAGGGCATCGCCGACGCGGCGCCGGCAGGCCCGCAGGACCCCGAACAGACGATCGCGGCGATGAAGGCCACGCTGGACGCGCGGCGTGCGCAGGCGCTCCAGGCGCTCGTCGAGCAGGGCGAGCTGACCGACGAGCAGGTGGACAGCGTCGACCAGATCATGGACGACATGAACGCGCAGCTCAAGACCGCCGTGGACGAGATGGTCACCGAGACGCTGGCCGCCGGGGATTTCGACCGGCGCGAGATGTTGGAGTTCGGGGCCGACGCCCTGGACATCGTCCTCGCCGCCGACGACCGCATGCGCGACACCCTCCCGAAGGACGCGTACGCGGCGGTGGACGACGAGGCGGTGGACCCCTTCTCCTACGTCTCCGGGGACACCCTGGAGAGCGCCGCGCGCCTCGACGGAATGCCCGGTTTCGAACCTTGATCTTCCTTCGAGACATCTCGGCGGTGGCCCGCTACGAGCTCGGTGAGGCCGCCCGGACGCGGCTGCTGCAGATCGTCGTGGCCGGGTACCTGGGCGGGATCGGCTTCGGGTGCTGGGTCCTGACCCGCATCGTCCAGGAGATGGAGTCGGCGCTGGCCCAACAACTCCGGGTCCCGGTCACCGAGCGACCGGGCGCGATGCTGAGCACCCTCCGCGACAACGGGAGCCTCGTCAGCCTGCTCAGCCCGGTCGCCGGGAGCGACGAGGCCGCTGAGGCGCTCCTCGGGCGCCCGTTGCTGGCGCTCTGGATCGGGGCCGCCACGATGTTCCTCCTGCCGGCGGTGGTCATCGTCGCGACCTCGGGCTCGGTCGCGAGCGAGGTCCAGAGCCGCAGCCTCCGGTACCTGCTGGTCCGGACCAGCCGCGCGAGCATCGCCTTCGGCAAGCTGCTCGGGCAGCTGGCCATGGTCGCCCTGGCCGCCCTCGCCGGGGTCGGGCTCGCCTGGGCCATGGGCATGGTGATGATGGTGGGCAACCCGCCCGTGGAGCTCCTGGTCGCGCTCCTCGAGCGCAGCGCCCTCGGCTTCCTCTACGCCCTCCCCTACGCGGGCATGGGCATGGCGGTCTCGATGTGCATCACCCACCCCAACGGGGCGCGGCTCGT
>JAYVAS010000511.1:0-17251 GCA_043750895.1 Pseudomonadota bacterium | reverse complement strand
GATCCTGCTCTCCTCGGCGCCCTCGCGGTGTCGCTCCCGCACGCACCCAAGGTGCGCACCCTCGGCGGCAACCACGCCCCCCTCGCGCGGGTGCCCTCGACCGAACGGGGCGTCACCCGTCTCGCACGCCAGGTGTTGGGCCCAGGGGGACTCCGGCAGGAAGACCGCCGTGAGTTGCGGCTCCTCGGGCTGGGCGATGATCCCCTCGCCACCCTCGCCCTGGTCGCCAGCACCAACCTGCCGGTGTGGCTGTACGGTGAGCGTGGCCTGGGCAAGGAGCGGGTCGCGCGGCTGGTGCACCGACTTTGGACCCCGGGCATCCCGTTTTCCGTCCTGGCGCAGAGCCTGCGCTGGGAGCCGGTCGCCGGTCCGGGCACGCTCTACGTCGAGAACGCCCATCGCCGAGACCCCGGCGAGGTGCGCCTGTTGCTGAGGGAAGCCGGCGCCGTCGGGTGGCGCGTCATCGCCGGCAGCCGCGCGCCCGATCCGGTGACGGGCGTCGACTGGCACCGGGTCACCCTCGCTCCCCTGCGCGACCGGCCCAACGACCTCGCGGGGCTCACCCAGCTCTACCTGGAGCGCCACGCCGTACGTCTCGGGGTCGGCAAACGACGCCTGGACCGGGCGCTGCTGGCGATGATCCACGCCTGGCGCTGGCCCGCCAACAACCGCGAGTTGGAGCAGTTCATCGGCCACGCCCTCCAGCGAATCCCCCAGGCGGTCCTGCGCGCCCGCGACCTTCCGGACGACCTGCGGGCGCAGCTCGAGCCGGCCGCGGCCACCGCCGAGGCGGCGACCGAGGGGTTCGAGGAGATCGCCGAGCAGCGGCTCAGGCCGGTCGTGGCCGCCTACGAGCCCGGCGGCGGCGAGACCCTGCACGCGCTGGTGGTGGGGAGCGCGGAGCGGGTCCTCATCCACCTCGTCCTCAACCGCACCGGCGGCAACCGGAAGCGCGCCGCGGCCCTGCTCGGTCTCGCGCGCAACACCCTTCAGGCGCGCATCACCGCGCTGGGGATCAGCGGCTCCCCGGACTGACGGGCGGGCCCGGCGCGGTCAGCCGCCGGATCGCCGCGCGCGGCTCGGGTGCACCCCAGATCCCGGCGATCACCGCCCAGGCGTGGACCCCGGTGGCCCGCACCGCGTCTACGTTGTCGACGCCGATGCCACCGATGGCCACCACCGGGATCGGAGAGACCCGCACCACCTCCGCGAGCGCGGCGAGCCCCCGTGGCGACCACGCCGTCTCCTTGGTGGTGGTGCCGAAGATCGGTCCGAAGCCGAGGTAGCGCGCCTGACCCACGGCCCCCACGTGGGCCAGGGTGTGGGTGCTCCGCCCGAACGGCACGTCCGGGTCGGGCCCGTCCTCCTGCCCGAGGTGTACCCAGACCCCGGCGGTGCGCGCGGCGTCCACCCGATCGTTGATCACCACGTGCATGCCGAGCGCCGCTGCGTACCGGGCCGCCTCCACCAGGCGCGCGTCCGGCCAACCCTTGCAGCGCAGCTGCACGATGGCCACCCCCTCCTCGGCCAGCAGGCGCACCTGGCCCAACACGTCGCCGCAGCCCGCGTCGGCCATCCCATACAGACCCGGGGGGATCACGCGGCGACCCCGATCGCCGCGAGCAGCCGTTGGGCCTTCAGCTCGGTCTCCTCGTACTCGCGGGCCGGGTCCGAGCCCAACACGATCCCCGCCCCCACCTGCACCCAGGCCCGGCCGTCCACCACCGTCACCGTCCGAATCGCCACGTTCCACGACGCGCTTCCATCGGCGCCGAACCAGCCCACCGCCCCGCAGTACACCCCGCGCGGCCCCGTCTCAAGCTCCCGGATCAGCTCCATCGCCCGGATCTTCGGCGCCCCGGTCACGCTGCCGGCCGGAAACACGGCACCGAACGCGTCCACTGCGTCCGCCCCGGGTGCGAGCCGGGCTTCAACCCGCCGCATGGCGTGCCACACGTGCCCGACCCGCCCCACGCGGCGCGGCCCCGTCGCCACCGACCCCGGCTCCGCCACCCGCCCCAGGTCGGCCCGCACCAGGTCCACGATCATGGTGAGCTCGGCACGCTCCTTGGCGCTGCGCAGCAGGACCCGCGGGTCGGCGTCCCCCGCCGCGGTGCCCTTGATCGGCACCGAGAGGGCCCGTCGGCCCTGCACGTCCAGGAGCCGCTCCGGTGAGTTGCTCACCACCACGCCCGCCGGGGTCTCCAGGAAGACGCCGCGGCGGGCCGGGTTGAGGGCACGGAGCCGGCGCCAGACGGAGAGGGCATCCGACACCTCCGCCACCTCGATGGTCCGCGCCAGGTTCACCTGGTAGCAGTCCCCGGCGCGGATGTGCGCGAGCGCGCGGGACACCGCCGCCTCGTAGGCCCCGCGGCCGTCCGGCGACACGATGCGCCCCGACCCGGGGCGTAGGGCCGGGGCGGTGCGCGCGTCGGCGAGCAGCTCCCGCAGCGCATCGGCGTCGGCCGCCTCCCCTGCGACACGCCACCGTCCGGCGGACCACGTCGCCATCGCGGCGGCATGCCCCAACCATGCAGTCGGGAGCGGGGAAGGGGCACGCGGCGCCGGCTGGCGCTCCATCCATGCGCCAGCTTCGTAGCCGAAATATCCGACCAGCCCCCCGGACAAGGGCGGAGCCCCGGGCCGGACGGCGTCGCGCGCCACGTCTCGCCACGTCTCAGCACCGATCTCCGTGGCGTGCAACAAGGGCGCCAAGACCACCCGATCCCGACCCCAATCCGCCCAGATTGCAGGGCCACGGGACCGAATCCCTAAAAAGGCCTCGGTCGGATCCCTCGGACCGGGAACATCGGGGTAGACCACGAGCACGTCGCGGAACTATCCTTCTGCGCCTATCGTCCGCGACCCGATCCGGAAGTCATTCGTGCAGCTTCTCTTGGTGGAGCCCAACTCGAACCTCGCCCGAATCATGGGGGAGTTGTTCGTCGCCGACGGGTTCACGGTGCTCGCCTCCCGCGACGTCTCCGGGGGTACGAGCGCCGTCAACAGCACCCGCGTCGAAGCAGCGATCATCAGCTACGACCTCCCCGGCGGCAGCGGGATGGACATCGTGCGCGCCCTCCGCCGCCGGGAGGGGGACGACTACCAGGCCCTGGTCATCTTGATCGCGGACGCGGTGAACGACGACCTCCGGTATCGGGCCCGCTCGCTGGGCGTGAACCACGTGCTCCGGCGTCCGGTGAGCCTGCTCGACATCGCCGAGATCGTACGCGCCGCCCCGCCCCTCCCGACGCCCAAGGTCCCACCGCCCTTTCACGCCGTCAACGCGGCTGAGCTCGCCCGGTGTTGGATGCAGCACGTGACGGGCGTGATGCAGATCGAGCATCCGACGGCGTCGGCGCTGGTGTTGCTCCACAACGGGGGGCCCGTCGGCACCGACGGACGTCACGCGATGCGGGCCGCGCTCCGCGGCGGCCACATCCACGTCGATCCCTGCCCGGTGGACGGGCCCGGCGATCGCGACGGTCTGGGCGAGCTGCTCTGGACCGAGACCCGCGAGTGGGCCGCCGCGACCCACGTCCCGGTCACCGAGGACCGGATGGTGATTCCCACCTCCCACACCACCGAGGCCATTCATTTTCCAGTGCGCCCCTCGTTGCGCGGCACGCTGCGGGGACTGACCGCCCCCCGCCGCCGCTCCGAGATCGCGGCGGCGATGGAGGAGCATCTCGACTCCGTATCGGTCGACCTCGAGGCGCTGGCCGCGCTGGGACTCATCACGCTCGCGGCGGTCCCCGCGGCGGCGCCGGAGCCCGCGCGGCGGCGGCCAACCGCCCCGCGCCCGGCGATCGTGTTCAACCAGGGTGGGGACCTCCGCACCGACACAAAGTCCCCGTCGGTCGAGGACGTCCGCGACGAGCCCTCCGAGGAGATCGACGCCACGGACCCTGCGATTCGCCGGTCGGCCGCGCCGGAAGCGCCGGTCGACTCCGAGCGCGCTCCCGTCCCACCGATCACGACTGCCCCCACCCCGCTGCCCCCCCCGCGGGACCCTCCGACGACGCCCCCCGCGGCCGACCCCGCGCCCTCAGCTCCCCCACCGGACCCCGACGCAGCGAGCACCGCCCCGACCCGCGCCGCCCGTCGCGGCCCGATCCGCAGCATCCCGCCGATCATGGAGCGGACCCTCCGCCGCGCCTCCCAACCGGATGTCGTCCGCAGCGGGCCCTCCGCGCGAGGCGGGCAGGACGTCGAGGCCGCCCAGCAGCTGCTCCGTCTCCGGCGAGAGGCCGACGTCGTGCGGGGGGCCGACCCGTGGACGGTCCTCGGCGTGCCCCGGAACGCCGATGCGGCGCTCGTGGAGCAGGTCGGAGCGCGCATGGAGGCCCGCTACAGCGCGATGAGCGACGCCAAGGACCCCGAGGTCGCGTATCTCGCCACGCAGATCACCAACCGCATCAAGGAGGCCATGGAGGCGACGCGCCGCCGGAGCGAGCCGGTCGGCAGCCCCGAGCAGGCGCTCCTCCAAGCCGGGAAGCGCGCCGTCACCGCCGAGTCCTGGGGCGACGCCGACACCTACTTCGGCAAGGCGCGCGAGCTCACCCCCGACTCGCCCGAAGCGCTCGCGGGGCTGGGATGGGCACGGTTCAACAACCGGGACGTCGACCGCGCCGAGCGGGAGAGCGACGCGGTCGCCTACCTCGAGCTCGCGATCCAGTTCAACCCGACCTACACCCCCGCCCTGATGCACCTCGCGGAGGTCTGCCAGAAGCTGGGCAAGCTGGAGGAAGCACGCACGCACCTCAAGCGGGTCCTCCGGCAAGCGCCGAACCACCCCGAAGCCACCACGATGCTCCGCCGCCTCGGCGGCTGATTCGGCGCCCGCGGGTGGGCGCGCGCCTCGCCGCCCCGGCGCCGCAAACGCGCCACGGCGCCACGAACGCGCCACGGATCAGTCGTCAGCGCCGGGATCGTCGATCGGGTTCGCGCCCTCGAAGGGCAGATCACCGGGCCGCTCGACCGGGATCTCCCCGTCGGGGAAGCGGAAGTCCGGATTGCCCGGGTCGTCCTCGGCATCGAAGGGGCGACGCGGCTCCTCGTCGAGCGGACGCGGGTCTTCGATGCCGGCCTCCTCCCGCTTCTTCTTGAGGCGTTCGCGCCGCTCGGCGATCCGCGCCTCGCGTTCCTTCTTCCGGGTCTCGTCGTCGATTCCGTCGCCGCCCCGAGAACCGATGACGCCACGATCCCCGATACCGCCGCTCACCTTCCCGGATCGCCCGCCGCACCGGAAGGTGGGCGAGACGAAGGTCCCCGAGATCGCGCAGTGGTAGCGCCCCTCCTCGTCCTTCGAGCGCTTCAACGTAGGGGACAGCTGCGCGAGCTCGTCGTACTCGTCCGGGAGGGAGAACGCGAGGTCGAGGTGGTTTCGCGAGCGGGAGAGGCGCTTGTTGAGGCTCACGTCGCCCGTGAGCACGGCGGAGATCACCGAACCCTCGAACACACCCTCGGTGATCTCGAGCTTGCCGTCGTGGATCTCAGCGGTGAGCACGGCCCGGTCGAAGGCCGCCTCGGGCAGCCCGAAGCCGCCCGCCTTGCTGCCCGCGCCGATGCCGAAGCCGTTGATCGCGAGGTGCATCGCGCCCGACGATTCCTTCACGTCGGTGGTGTCCAGATGGAGGTCGGCGTCCGCCGCCACCACCCCGAGCAGGTGGAGCGCGTCGTCGCCGTCTCCCGAGGCGAGCCGGCCCAGATCGAGGCCCGAAGCTTCGAAGCTGAGGTCGACCGCGGCCTCGCTCTCGCTGTACCGACCGTCCACCGCGCCGCCGAGCAGCTTGGCCACGAAGGCGGTCGCGCGCTTGCCGAGGGCGTAGGAGAAGGGCTCGGCGCGCACCGAGAGGGCGTCCAGGGTCATCAGCGGGCGCCGCTCGTAGGGCGGCTTGGGCACGTCCTTCGACTTCCGGCCCTTCTTGAGGCTGTAGACGGTGACGTCGGACCCACTCAACCCCAGCCACCACGGGCGCACCGAGGCCATGGTCACCGCGAACTGCTTGTCGGTGAACTTCACGGACTCGAACTCCACACGCTCACGCACGGGGTCCTGCGGGAAGGTGGCCCAGAGGCCCACCCCGACGAACAGGGTGGTCCACGCCGCCCCCGCCATCGACCAGAGCATCAGACGAATCATGGGGTGCCTCCCGACGCGGCTTCCACGAGGCGGAACGCGCTCACTTCGAGGGTGACGTTGAGCAGCTTCTGGCCGGCGAGCGTCTGGCTCTTCACCTTGGTGTTCCGAATCTTGAGAGGGTACCGCGAGGTTTCGACCTCGTGGAGGAACTCGACCAGCTGTTGCAGGGTGAGCTTCGAGAGCTCGACCCCGTAGGTCTTGTCCTCGAGAGTGCCGGTGGTGGACGTCCCCTTCTCCCGGACCCCGGCGAGCTGCGCGGAGATACCCACGTTCTGCGCCGACTTCTCCATGAAAGAGGGGAGGTCCTGGGTGGCATTCTTCCGCAGCTCGTCCTCGATGACCTTGACGTCGGCGGCGCCTTCCGCCTGGTCCGCGGCCAGGACCTTGACCAGGGTGAGGGTCTCCTCCTGGGCGTCGACGCGGCTCTGCAGGTCGGCGAGCGCACCCCGGCCCGCCCAGAGCGCCCCGCCTACGACGGTGGCGTAGACGAAGACCACCAGGCCCACGAAGAGCTTACGGTCCCGCGGGGTCATGGACGCGACCATGTCGCCGAAGCGCCCGCGCAGGGTCTCGATGATGCGGCTCATCCTTCCTCCCCGACCGCGGCGTCACCTTCGGTGGCGAGCGGGATCGTCACCGAAAAGGTAAGGGCGTCGCCGGACTTCTTCTCGTCCGCCTTCCGCGCCTCGCTGAAGGTCGGGTCCGTTTTCAGCGCCTCCTCGATGCGCGCCGCGCTCTCGTAGCTGTCGGTCTCGGCCTTGAAGCTGACCGACTGCTCGCTGATGGTGAGCTCCCGCACGTCGACGCGCGCCTCCCGCGGCGGGGGCATGCGCTCCGAGAGGCGTTTGAAGGTCTCCAGGGTAGGCGGGACGCCGGACACCGTGGCACCCAGCGCGGCGACGCGCTCCTGCGTCGCGTTGACCTCGTCGCTCAGGAGCGACAGCGTGGTCGCCGAGTCGGTGAAGGCCTCGAGCGGGACATCCGGGAGGGCGGCCGCGGCGAGCGAGGCGATCTCGGTGTCGAGCGCGTCCAGACGCTGATCGGCGTCCCACCAGCGCAGCCCGAAGAGGGCGAGGCCGGCCACCAGCGCGATCCCGGCGGCGACCGTGGCGTAGGAGACGAAGTTCCAGAGAGATTCGGTGGTTCCGTGGTAGGCGAAGGTGTCGACCCGAAGGTCGGTGACCTTGAGCTCGCCCGCCGCCACCCGCGCCAGCGCCAACGCGAGGGCCTCGTCGACCCCCCGCCCTCCGGGCACGGACACTGCGCGCGCCGGCACCCCGAGCTGCCCGGCGAGCAGCTCGCCGAGGCCCTGCATGCGCGCCCCGCCCCCACAGAGCAGGACCTCGTCCACGCCCACCCCGAGGATGTCCTCCACGGCGAGCAGCTCACTGCGAAGCTCCGCTGCCCAGGCCTCGGCGGCGTCCCGCAGGGCGCGGTCCAGGACCGCATCGGGGAGCGAGCCGTCGATGCGCAGCGCGGTGTCGGTGCGGTCGCCGTCCCACTCGGCGAGGGCCTCCCCTCCGGCCGGGAGGATGCGCATCACGTGTTTCCGCGCCTCGGCCTCCGCCCACGGGATGCCCCCCGCGTGCGCGAGCGCGCTGGTGAGCGCGGCGCCTGCCGTGGGGACCACCCGGCCGGCGAGGAGCTGCCCGCCGGCACAGACGGCGAGCAAGGTGCGCCGGTGGCCGACGTCCACCACCACCTGCACCCCGCGATCGGCGTAGGCGGCGAGCACCGCGACGTCGAACGGGAGCACCTTGGGATCGAGCCCCGCGGCGCCGAGCGTCGCCAACCGGGTCGCGAGGTCGGCGCGCGGCGCGATGAACGCGAGGGTGCGGCTCTGCCCTTCCTTGGCGTCGACCGCCTGGGTGGCGAGCACCATGTCGTCGAGGTTGTAGGGGACCTGCGCCTCGACCTCGGCGGGGAGGGCCCGGCTGATCGCGGTCTTGTCGACGAACGGCAGGCGCACCAGCCGGATGACGCCGGCGTCGGCCGGCCACGCCGCGACCTTCTCGCTCGCGGCCCAGGTCGGGTCGGCGGCGGCGTGCGCCGCGAGGGCGTCCGCGTAGACCAGCGTGCCGTCCTCGGCGAGGGTGGGGATCAACTCGACGACGTCCCGGATGGCGAAGCGGCCGAAGCTGCCCTCCAGGGATGCGATGCGGAGCTTGTAGCTCCCGGTGTCGATGCCGTAGACGACGGACATGTGTGCTCTCAGTCCACGCGCCAGTAAAGGACTTTGCCGATGTCGTTTTTGTACTCGAGCACCGCGGTGATCTTCACCGAGGCGTCGCCCGACTGTCCAGTGCTGGTGAGGGTGAAGTAGGTGGTGCTGGTGGAGATCTGTGCGGCGAGTTGGTCACCGGGGGCGTAGCCCATGGTCTTGAGCCACTCGCTGAAGTCCTTCCCGTCCTTGAACGCGCTGATCGCCATGTACTCGCGCATCTGCTCGAGGATGCGCGCGGAGAGGTTGGCGTCGCCCGCGGTGACGTAGGTGTTGAGGAGGCCCGCGACCACGGCGTCGTCGGCGCAGTTGATGTTGACCTTGCCCGACCCGTAGATGGTCAGCGACTTCGCGAAGCGGTCGTAGATGTCGTCCTGCCAGCCGTCGACGAGGCGGATCTCGTCGGGGGTCTCGAAGCGGGCGTTCTTGGCCAGGTAGGGCGACTCGAGGCGGTTGTAGAGGTCGTCTTCGTACCCACCGCGCCCGGTCGACGACAAGTTGTCGGCGTCCACCCAATCGGCGAGGTTGCCGATGAGGACCCACTTGTCGAGGTCGCGCTCGCGCAGGAAGGCGTCGTTCTCGTCGCCAGATAAGAGGCCGTAGAGCATCTGGCCGGTGGGCGTGTCCTGGATGGCGGCGCCGCTGGCCAGGGTCGAAAAGCTGTTGACGTTGATGCGGCAGTCCTCGCCCTGGGACTCCACCGAGAAGTCGCCCTCGAAGTCCAGGAAGTTGCGCCCCGAGAACACCCCTCCCCCCTCCTCCTTGGACGCCTCCGCGACCTCGTCGGAGACCTGACCCGTCTGCTTGTAGTCCTCGACGTCCTCCTCATCGACGTCGCCGCCGGAGACGAGCAGCATGCGCAGCAGGCCGGTGTTCACGAACGGCACCATCGCCCAGAGGATGTCGTTGAGCCCCGCCGGAAGGAAGGCCGCCACCGAGGGGCCCAGGCTCTTCATCTGCTTGTTGAGCAGCTTGTTCCCCGTCAACACCAGCCGGTAGATGCTGATCCCCGACTGGGCCAGGTAGTACGACTGCGTCTCCTGCTTCTCGTGCTCGGCGGCCAACAGCCGCACCCGCGCCCCGAAGGTGATGTCGGTGGTGAGCACGATGAGGATCATCAGCGCGGCGATGACCATCATCAGCGCAACCCCGCGCCGATCGTTGCGGCTGCGCAGCCGCGAGCGGAGGGCACGCTTCATTTGCCGTCCCCGGCGAAGAGGCTGCGCTTCAGCGGCGCCCCGTACTCGAAGATGACCTCGGTGGTGAACGGGTACTCCACCAGCTTCTCCGCGTCTTCCGGGTCGGGTCCGAGCAGGGTGAGCAACACCTGGGCGGCGCGCGGGAGGCGGTTGGGCGTCTCGGTGCCGAGCGTGTCCCACTCCTCCTTCCACTCGTTGGTGGTCGGGTCCAGGAACCGGACATCGAAGCCCTTCACGCCGTAGGCCAGGGGGAGGATCGGCCCCCCCTGCTCGGGCTCGTGGTCGATGCGGGGCGCTTCCCGGCGCAGCAACACCAACGCCCCGTCCTGGGTGGGGTCGTCGTCGGTCCAGTAGGTGATCTCGGTCTGATCGCACTCCCGCGCGTCCCGGTAGAGCCGCTGGTGGGACAGGCTCGCCATCCACAGACGGTCGGGGTTGTCGTTGTGCGCGACGAACACCGTCTGGAAGGTGTTGATCGCCTGCGTCTGGGTGGTCAGGTAGGCAAGCGAGAGGTCCCGCTTGACCCGCGAGAGCGCGGTGCGGGCCGTCTGGTTCATCTTGTCGTTGGCTTCGAGCAGATCCCGCGTCTCCACCGAGCCGGCGATGGTCTCCATCGTGAGCGCGGCGATCAGGCCGAGCACCGCGAGGGCCACGATGATCTCGAGCAGCGTGAACCCGCGGCGAAGCCGACGACGGCGCGCATGACGGCGGATGGCGCGACTCACGACGGTTCCTCGGAGGCCTGGTTGCCCATGACCTCCACCCCCGAAGGATTGGCAACGTGGGTGATCAGCTCGACGCAGTCCTCGCAGGGCTTGTCCGGCGAGGGCTCGGCCCCCCACCACACCACCACGCGCACCTCGCGCATGTAGGGCCCCAGCATCTCGCCGACGGAGCTGGGGTCCAGCCCCAACGCCGACGCGTCGGGGGTCTCGGCGGACCCACCCTCTGCGTCGGCCGAGGGGCCGATCCCGGCGGCCTGGAGCTGCTCGGAGGCGCCCGCGACGTCCCCCAGCTGCATGTCCACCTTGCGGATGGTGTAGGCGAACTTGTAGCTGTCGTAGGCGTCGCCGAACTCCACGTCCGAGCCGAAGCCCGGGTGTTTGCCGAAGTCCTCGAAGTCCCCTTCTTCGTTGACCTCGGTGGAGCTGAACCCCTCCTCCTCCAACTGCAGGATCGCCTCGGTCATCTTCTGCTGGGCGAGGTAGTTGCCAACGATCGTGCGCCCGGCGTCCTGGGTCATCAGCACCGAGCTGCCCTGGGAATTCACCAGGACGAACAACGACACCCCGAGGATCGCCAACGCGATGGTGACCTCGAGGAGCGTGAAGCCGGCGCGGCGGGACCTCACTTGAAGCCCGGCCCTTCGGTGGGCAACCAGCTCAGCGCCTTGCCGATGTCGATGAGCTCGCTGTCCACCGTGACCACCCCCGAGGCCGGCTCGACCTCCACCGAGTAGCCGTCCTCCGGGTCGTCGATGGAGACGATGCGGACCACCGTGTACTCGGACTCGCCGTTGGCGAAGACGTAGCTGTAGACGACGTTGGGCCCGTCCTCCTCCTTCCGATCCTCGGCGGGCACCGGGGTCTGGGGCGAGCCGTACTGCGGAGTGTAGACAAATCCCCACGCCGAGTTGTTCGGGAGCTGCACCTTGGACTCGAATCCCGCCATCGTGAGCCCGGCGAACCGGGCCTCGGCCGCGCCCTGGGCCTCCTCGGTGCCCGACTTGTCCAGGATGTGGATGCGCTTCTCCTCCTCCTTCTGGTGCTCCGCCAGCTTCTCGGGGGTGGAGAAGATCAGGGAACCGGGGTCCCCCACCTCCACCTGGTAGCTGTTCTCGTCGAGGTTGTACGCGATCCGAAACGTGACGTTCCGCATCGCCGCCTCGTTGACCAGGAACTTGTAGGTCAGGCCCAGGTCACGCGCCGCACCGCGCTGCTCGAGGTCGAAGACCGTCGAGAAGCTCGGGATCGCGATCGCGGTGACGGCCGCGATGAGCGCGATCACCACCATGATCTCGATGAGCGTCATGCCGGAGCGCGCGCGCATGATGCTAGTTCAGTTCCCAGGAGTTGATGTCCGCGTTCTCGGCCTCGCCGCCCTGCTTGCCGTCCTTGCCCAGGGAGGTGAGCTCGTAGTCGTTGTCGCCGTGAGAGCCCGGCGACACGTAGATGAACTCGTTCCCCCAGGCATCCACCGGGACTTTCTCCTTGGTGAAGGCGGCCGCCAGACCCTCGCTGGTGGTCGGGTACTTCTTGTGCTTGAGTTGGTAGCGCAGCAGCGGCTGGCCCATCTGCTTCATCGTGGTCTCGGTCAGCATGGCGTCGGCGTCGTCCTTGGCGCCCGAGAGGCCGATGACGACCGTGGTCATGAGCACGCCCAGGATGGCGATGACGATCATGATCTCCATGAGCGTCATGCCGGCGCGACGGGCGCGGCGCCGAAGTGCGGACGTACGAGTGGACATGGAATCTCCTAGTGCCGGACGACCGACGTGAGGTTGAGCATGGGAAGCAAGATGCCGAGCGCCACGGTGCCCACGACCAGGCCCATGAACAGCGTCAGGATCGGGGTGAGCAGCGACGTGAGCGCGTCGACCGTGGTGTTGACGATCTGGTCATAGGAGTCCGCCACCTTTCCGAGCATCGCCTCGAGCTCTCCGGTGCGCTCGCCGACGGTGATCATGTGGATGACGATGGGATCGAACTGCCCCGAGGCCTTGAGCGGGATGGCGATGGACTGCCCCTCGGCGATGTTCCGCGAAGCCATGCCCACCGCGTCGGCGATCACGTCGTTCCCGACCACGCTCTTCACGATCGCGAGCGCGGTGAGGATTGGTACCCCGCTGGAGAGGAGCGTGGCCAGGGTCCGGGCAAATCGTGACACCGCCACCTTCCGGTTGATGGCGCCGAAGATCGGGAGGCGAAGCAGGACCCGATGCCACCAGGCCCGGCCCACCGGGGTTCGGATGTAGCGGACGAAGAACACCGACCCGACCACGGTGACGATGCCGATGAGCCACCAGTACCCGGTCACGATGTTCGAGAAGGCGAAGATGATGGTGGTGATGAGGGGGAGCCCCTCGCCGAAGCTGTCGAACACCCGCTTGATCTTGGGGATGACGAAGGTGAAGAGGCCCACCACCATGAGCAGGGACATCCCGATCATCAACAGCGGGTAGGTGAGCGACGCGACCAGCTTTCCCTGGAGGGTCACCTGGGACTCGGTGAAGGCCACGAGCCGCACCAGGACCACCTCGAGGGCGCCCGATTGTTCCCCCGCGTCGACCATGTTGACGTAGAGTTCGGAGAACACCGCCGGGTGCGCGCGCATGGCCTTGGCCATGGTGGACCCCTGGTTCACCTTCTCCTTCACGTCGACCAGCACCGCCTTGAGCATCGGGTTCTCGGTCTGCTCGACGAGCGCGGTGAGCGCTTCCACCACCGGGATGTTGGCGCCGACGAGCGTGGAGAGCTGGGAGCTCATCTGGGCGAGGTCCTGGATCGACACCCGCTGGAAGTACTTCTGGAAGTCGACCTCGACGTTGAGGCCCCGTCCCCGCGTCGCCCCCGCCTTCTGCTCGCGCACCTCGGTGGGGAACACGCCCTGCTTGCGGAGCCGACCCCGCGCCGTCTTCGCCGAGTCGGCGTCGATGATGCCCTTGGTCGCCTTACCGGCGCCGTCGAGCCCGGCGTATTCGAAGACGGCCATGGACTAGACTCCTTCCACGACGTCTTCCTGGGTGACCCGCATGACCTCGTCCAGCGTGGTCACGCCTTCGAGCACCTTCCGAATCCCGTCGTCGCGTAAGGAGAGCATGCCCTCGCTGGCGGCCTCCCGCCGGATCACCACCGAAGAATGACGGGCGATGACGTGGTCCCGTACCCCCTCGGTGACCATCAACAGCTCGTAGATACCGGTCCGACCCTTGTACCCGGTGGACAAGCAAGTGGGGCACCCGACCGCCCGGTAGATGGTGTGACCCTCGACCCGGCTGCGGTCCACGCCGGCCTGGCGGAGCTCGGTGTCACTCGGGACATGGGGTTGTTTACAGTTGGGGCAGATACGTCGCACCAGCCGTTGGGCGATGACCGCCACCAGCGAGCTGGAAACCAGGAACGGCTCCACGCCCATGTCGGTGAGGCGGGTGAAGGCGGTGGGCGCGTCGTTGGTGTGGAGCGTGGAGAAGACGAGGTGACCGGTGAGGGAGGCCTGCACCGCGTTGTCGGCGGTTTCTTTGTCACGAATCTCGCCCACCATGATGACGTCGGGATCCTGCCGCAGGTGGGCGCGCAGCGCCGAGGCGAAGGTGAGCTCGATCTTGGGGTTCACCTGGGTCTGGCCGATGCCCCGCAGCTCGTACTCGATGGGGTCCTCGATGGTGAGGATGTTGAGGTCGGGCGCGTTGATCTCCGCCAACGCCGAGTAGAGCGTGGTCGTCTTCCCGGAGCCGGTGGGGCCGGTCACGAGCATGATGCCGTGGGGGCGTTGGATCAGGGCCCGGAAATCGGCGACCATCTGGGTGCTCATGCCGATCTGGTCGAGGTTGAAGACCGTCCCCTTCTCCAGGATACGCATGACCACCCGCTCGCCGTGGCGGACCGGGAGCGTGCTGACGCGGAGGTCGATCTCGCGGCCGGCGAAGCGGGTACGAATCCGGCCGTCCTGGGGGATGCGCTTCTCGGCGATGTTCAGGCCCGCCATGATCTTGACGCGGCTGACAATGCTCGCCTGCAGCTTGGTGGGCGGCTTGACGATCTCGTAGAGCACGCCGTCGATGCGGAAGCGGACCACCAGCTCACGCTCGAAGGGCTCGATGTGGATGTCCGACGCGCGGTCCTTCACCGCCTGGGTGAGCAGGGTGTTGACGAACCGGATGATCGGCGCCTGGTTGGGGTCGTCGAGCAGGTCGTCGGCGAGGGAGAGGTCCTCCGCGAGGTCGTCCCCGGCGCCCTCCTCGCGGATCTCCTCCATGACCGTGGCCGCGCTTCGGGCCGCTTTGTCGTAGGTCTTGTTGGTGGCGTCGCGGAGCACGTCCCAGGGGACCACCACCGCCCGGACCGGCGAACGGTAGAGCAGGCGCAAGTCGGCCAGCAGGCGCAGGGAGCGGTCGTCCCCGACGGCGACGAGGACCGTCCCACCCTCCCGCCACAGGGGGAGGATGTGCTCCTCGCGTGCCATGCCGAGGGCGAGGTGCCGGACCAGGTCGAGATCGACGGTGTCGGGCTCGATCTTCTCGAGCACGGGGAGACCGTAGAGGTCGCCGAGGGCGCGCGCCGCCTCGATCCCGGAGATGCCCCCGGTGCGTTGCACCGACTCGAGCAGGGGTGATGCCGAACGTTCGGCCTCCTTCCGGGCCTCCCGCAGGTGCTGCGCGTCGAGGCCGCGGACGACGAGCAGCCCCTCGAGGTCCGGCCGGCGGATCGCCATCGGCTACTGCCCGCCCGAGGCGTCGGGCGCCGGTTCGGGCAACGGTTCGGGGCTGGGCGGCGCGTCCGAGGGGGGCGGGGCGTCGCCGCCGGGGGGCGGGGCGGGCTCGGGGAGGATCTGCTCCACATCAAGGTGCGGCGGCGCCTTGGTCCGGTAGGTGCTGGGGCGGTCCACGAGGTTCATGCTCGAGTTCATCAGCGCCTGGAATTCAATCTCCTGCGCCTCGCGGCTCTTCCCGTAGAAGCGGCGCACGAACTCGTCCCGCTGAGCCATCTTGACGCGGTAGACCTCCTCGAGGTCGGCCGCTTCGTTGATGACGTGCGGCGTCAGGAAGATGAGCAGGTTGGTCTTGCGCTGGGTGCTCTTCTCGCCCCGGAACAGGGCGCCGATGATGGGGATGTCACCGAGGATGGGGATCTTGGTCTGGACCTCGGTCTCGGTGTTGCCGATGAGGCCGCCGATCACGATGGTCTGGTTGTCCTGGACCACCACCACGTTCTCCACCTGCCGCTTGCTGGTGATGAAACCCGAGGTGGCGGCCGTGGAGGACGAGTCGTCCTCCACCTCGGCGACTTCGAGCTGGAGCTCCATCGTGACGTAGTTGGACTCGTTGATCTGGGGGGTCACCTTCAGCGTGATGCCGACGTCCTCGCGCTGGTAGCTGACGACGGGGAGGCCGTTGGTGCTGTACCCCGAGGAGACCGGGAAGGGCACGTTGCGACCCACGGTGATCGTGGCCTCCTCGTTGTCCACCACCAGCAGGTTGGGGTTGGAGAGGATGTTCACTTCGGAGTTGGTCGCCAACGCGGTCAGCGCGATGCCGAAGGCCGGGATGGTGAGCTCGGAGCCGTCGAGGGGGTTGGTGAGACCGGTGCTGATCGCGGGGCCGAACACGCCCATCGCGAACCCCGACAACACCGACGTGACGTCGAAGCTCAGGGTGTTGGCACCCAACTGGGCCGAGCCGAACTGCACACCGCCGGCCGCGTTGGGCGCGCCCCCGTGCACACCGAGGCCGAACACCGAGTCGTCCGTGCTGCCGACCTCGACCACGACGGCCTCGACGTAGACCTGCCGACGGGGGATGTCGAGCTTGTCGATGACGCCCTTGAGCACCCGGAAGTCCTCGGGCGCGGCGATGATCACCAGCGAGTTGGTGTTCTCGTCGGCGGTGATGCGCATCCCGCTGTCGAACGCCGCCACGACCGAGCCGGGCGCGCCCACCGCCCCCGGGGCGCCGCCGCCGTCGGGCCCGGCCCCACCGGGGATCCCGGGGTTGTAGGACTTGCTGCTCGACCCGGCCCCGCTGGTGCGCGCCCGGCTGCCCGAGGTGGAGGTGCTGCCGCGAGAGCCGGTGGTGCTGGCGCGGCCGGACGTGCTGCTGCCGCCGCCCGAACGACCGTCGGACAAGGAGGAGAGGACGCCGGCCACATCGGTCGCCTTGGCGTGGTCCAGGTAGATGACGTGGATCTGGGAGCGGCTGGCCGGATCGATGTCGATGTCGATCTCGGCGACCAGGGCCTTGATCTTGGCGATGGCCTCGATGTTGGCCAGGATGATCAGGGAGTTGGTACGCTCGTCGGCGATGATCTTGGAGATGTAGGAGCCCTCCGCCCCCACGTTGGTGGCGGTGGCGGCGGTGGCGGCGGGCTCCGCGGCTTCGTCGCGCCGGCCCCGGCGGCGGCTGGACGAGGCCGAGCCCGACGCGGCGGCCGCGGTCGCGCTGGTGCTCGTCGCCGCGACCCCGTAGACCTGCTCGAGGATGCGCTGCACGTCGGCGGCGGCGGCGTGCACGATCTTGAGGACCACCATCTCGCTGCGGGGGGCCGCCACGTCGAGCTCGCGAACGATGCGGTAGACCCGGCGGATGTTGTAGGCGGCGTCGGTGATGATGAGGGTGTTGGTGGGGGCGTAGGCGATCACCTTCGCGCTGGAACCTGCCATCTCCTTCACCACGGTCGACACGTCGCTGACGGTGACGTTGTCGAGCTGGATGATCTGGGTGACGAAGTTGTCGGTCTCGGGGATGTTGTCCCCGTGGTAGACACGCAGGGGCACATTTCCGGCCTTCGACGCCGGAATCACCTTGGTGTTCTTGCCCACCATGACCGTGGTGTAGCCGGCCACCTCGAGGGCGGAGAGGTAGGCCTCGTACGCCTCCCCCACCGTGACCTGCTGGTGAGAGATGATGGTGATCTGGCCCTTCAAATCATCGCTGAGGATGAAGTTCCGGCAGGTGATCTCCGCCATGTACTT
>JAYVAS010000510.1:0-4815 GCA_043750895.1 Pseudomonadota bacterium | reverse complement strand
AAGCGCACTACCGTGGACCACACTTTGGGGGCCGGGTGGAACGCCCCGGGCGGGAGGTCCCGGACCCGGCGGACCTCGGCCCGCGCCTGCACCTGGGCGGAGAGCGCGCCGTAGGGGTCCTCGTCGGCCTCGGCGAGCAGGCGGTTGGCGACCTCCCGCTGGAACATCAACACCATCACCGGCACCCGCGCGGCGAGCAGCCGCATCAGGAGCGGGGTGGCGACGTTGTAGGGCAGGTTGGCGACCACCTTGGCGGTGCCGACGTAGTCGTGACGGAGCGCGTCGCCCTGGACCAGGTTCACCGCCGGGAGGATCTCCCGCAGCGCCGCGGCGAGGTCGCGATCCACCTCGATGGCGGTCACCACCGCGCCCGCGTGGACCAGGGCCTGGGTCAGGATGCCCAGACCGGGGCCGATCTCGGTGACGGCCTCCCCGGGGGTGACGTCGGCGGCGTGCACGATGTCCGCGACGAGGTGGGGATCCGCGAGGAAATTCTGCCCGAAGCGGCGTTTGGCCCGCGTCTCCAGCATCTTCAGGCGCGCGGCCGGGTGGACCAGGGGAAGAACAGGGGTCACGGCACTCCAGGCGCCCAGCGGGGCCGGGCGGTCACGTCGAGGGGAGAGGCTCCGTGTTCGTGGAGCAACAGGCGGCCCGCCGACGCGATCATGGCGGCGTTGTCGGTGCAGCGGGCCCGCGGCGGGAGGGTCACGTCCAGGCCCGAGGCGAGGAGCCGCGCCCGGAGGCGGCTGTTCGCGGCCACCCCACCCCCCACGGCGAGGCGGTTCACCCCCGTGGTGGCGGCGGCCTCGAGGCAGCGGTCGAGGAGCACGTCCACGACCGCCTCCTGGAAGGAGGCGCAGACGTCCGCGGGGGGCGTCTCCGGGTGCAACTCCAGATGCCGGCGCACCGACGACTTCAGCCCCGAGAGGCTCCAATCCCGGCCGTTCGCGCGCGGGCGGGGAAACACGATGCTGGCCGTGCCGGTGGCGGCCAGGGCATCCACCCGGGGGCCACCGGGGTAGCCGAGCTTCAGCATCCGCGCGACCTTGTCGTAGGCCTCGCCCACGGCGTCGTCCACGGTCTCGGCCAGGGTGTCGTACCGGCCCACGCCATGCGCCAGGTACAGCGTGGTGTGACCGCCGCTGACCACCAGCGCGAGGAAGGGGAAGGCGGGCGCCGGATCCTCGAGCAGCGCCGAGAGCAGGTGGGCTTCGAGGTGGTTCACGGCGCGGAAGGGCACCCCCCAGCCGAGCGCGGCCGCCTTGGCGAAGGACAGGCCCACCAGGACCGCCCCGACCAGGCCGGGCCCCGCCGTGGCCGCGACCGCGTCAGGCCGCGCCACGCCCGCCCGATCCAGCGCCGCACGGGTCACCGCCACGATCTGCTCCACGTGCGCGCGGGACGCGAGCTCGGGCACCACGCCCCCATAGGCCGCATGCACCGTCTGCGACCAGATGACGTCGGAGAGCACGCCGGTCGGTCCGACGACGGCGGCCGCCGTCTCGTCGCAGGAAGATTCGATGCCCAGAACGTTCACGGCAGGGGTCTATGGCAGCGACCGCGCCGCCGCACGGCCGGCCAGTCGGCGCGCCGCGTCAGGGTTTTCCGTGGACGATCTTCGGGCGGTAGGTCTCGAAGTCGAAGCGCCCCTCGTCCCGCTCCCCGTCGTGGCAGGTCATGCACACCGCCGGACCGGGGTTGGCCTCCATCGGCACCGTGGCGGGGTTCTGGGCGTGCTCGCGGCCCGCGCCGTGGCAGGACTCACAGCCGACGTTCAGCAGGATGGGCGCGACCTCGGCCGCGGTGCGCGGTCCGTCCGGGTGGTGCGCGCCGGTGACGTGGCAGGCGTAGCAGGCCGGATCCTGGTCGGACTTCCGCCCCTTGAGGCTCTCGATCGCGACCGCGTGCGGCGTGGTGAGCCACTGCTCGTAGGCCGCCGGGTGGCAGCCCTTGCAGGTGGCGCTGCCGGCAAAGGGACCCATCCGGTAGGTGGCGTCGGTGGCGACGGGGTTCGCGGCGGCGATCTTCGCCTTCGCGCCTTCGACCAGCGCGAGCGTCTGTGCGTGGTCGGCGACGTCGGTGCCCAGGTCGACGAAGCTGTTCTTGGCTGCGTGGGCGGGCCCCGGAGACGCCCCGGTCGCCGCCGCCAGCTCGCTCTCGACCTTCTTGACCTGGGTCTCCAGGAACCCCACCTGGCGTTCGATGCGCGCCCGATCGGCGTCGGTGGCCTGGGCCAGCTTGGCCTTCTCCTGCGCCAGCCGCTCGGCGTAGCGGTCCTTCTGGGACGCGAGCCGGGCGCGGGACCCGTCGTCCTCCCAGCGCGTCGCGCCGGACCGGAGGGTGAACGCCAAGGTGCCCACCGACTTCCCCCGGGAGCCGGCGGCCAACAAGAGCCCGCCGCCGTTGATGGACGGGGGGTTGGCGCGCTGCTGCCGGTTGGTGTCGACGAGCAGGTCGATCCCGGGCACCGCCTGCGCGAGCTGCTGGTTCTCCACCTCGGAGAGGTCGGAGAGCACCACGACCAGGTCGGGGCGGTGCGCCGCGAGCGCCGCCGTCAGGCTGGCTGCCGCGTCGGAGTGGACACAGGTACCCTGGTCGGCCTCGTCGCCCACCAGCCCGTAGATGCCGACCTCGATCCCCGCCACGTTCACCGTGCGGACGGTGTCCCACGGGGCCTTGTCGTCGCAGCGGAGGTTGGTGGAGACGTAGGGGAGCTTCCAGGTGTCGCGGAGCGTGCCCAGGAAGTCCAGCCCCAAGGACAGGTCCGCCGCCGACGGCGAGATCGCATCGATGCCGCCAATCTGGTAGGCCTCGGCGATGAGGCGCGCCTTCTCCTGGATCTGGGGAAGGTCCGGTCCCGGGGGGCGCGCAGACTTCCAGAACAGGTCTCCGGCGTCCACCACCACGACCGGGCCCTCTGCCCTCAGCTTCTCGAGCACCGTGTTTCGCCTGGACAGACCGCCCGTGGGATGCCGCGGTCAGCCACAAGGCTCGATCTCACCGTCGACGTTGGTGGTGTAGACGAGCGTGGCCGAGCGGTCGCCCACCGGGGCGGGGGCGGGGGTGCAGGCGAGGAGCCAGGTGAGCATCACGGCTTCGCCTCCCGCTCCATCCGCTTGCGGCGCTCGGCCTCGGCGGCGTCGGCCTCGGCTTTCCGGCGGTGCTCCCGCATCAGGTCCTTGACGACGTCACACACGCCGCCGTCGACCAGGTAGACCTCGGGGTAGTCGTTCACCCGCGCATAGTAGCGCTCCCGTTCGCGACCGTCCGGATCGGTGACGCCCGGACCGGCCTTCCCGATCAGCACCCGTCGGGTCGTCCCGTCGAGGTCCAGCAGCTCGACGTCCACCAGGGGCCGATCGAAGCCGTAGCGGGCGTCGTCGGCCGTCTCCGACACGAAGGCCTCCGACTCGAGCCCCGCGGCGCGCTGGGCAACGCGCTTGGGCGTGGAGCCGGGGACGAGGACGCCGTCCTCCCATTGCCACTTGTCGGCGGCCATCCGCACGGTCACCGTCTTGTTGAGATCCGCGTCCCGCCCGGTGTCGGCCCAGGTGGCGGTCAGCCGCGCGATGCGGTTCGCGTCCATCCGGACGAAGCGGGTGAGCCGGAACTCGCCCGGGTCCTTCATGTAGTCGTCGAGCAGCCCGTCCCGCGCCGCGTAGATCGAGTCCTCGTCGGCGACCTTCATGTAGGACAGGAAGTAGTCGCCGTCCTTGGCGCCGGTGCGGTCGCCGATCAGGATGGTGAGGGGCTTCCGCGCCGAGAAGCGCAGGGTCACGCTCGCGCGCGGGGTGTCCAGCCCGTATTTCGCGAGCTCGGAGGCGTCGTCACTCACGAACTCCACCGCCTTCATCGCGCTCACGCGGCCCATCAGCGAGCGCACGTCGCTGTCGTTCCCCGGGAGCCGGCGCGGGGCGAGCATCTGCCACTGCCGCTCTCCGGTCTTCTGGAACGCGAGACTGCTGCCGTCGGGCAACGTCGCGGAGAGGGCGTCCACGTCCTTGGAGTCGAAGCTCGCGAAGCGCCGTTCGCGGAACTCCGAGAGGTCCAGGGAGTAGTAGTCCACCGCCGACTTCTTCACGGTGTAGACGATGTCGCCCGGGATCGGGCGCAGGTAGAAGCTCACCCCCGAGGGGTTGGGGTCCCCCGCCTCGAAGGCCTTGGACGTGCCGTCGCGGAAGGTCAGGGTGACCCGGACCGCGCTGTCGCCCAGCCCGTACAACGCGGGTGCTTCGGGGTCCTCGACGACGATGGCGCGGGAGACGAGGTCGTGGAACTGGTGCTTGACCCGGTTCACCATCGACTTGGACGCCCGGAAGTTCTCGCCCTCGATCCACCAGCCGTCGCCGCGCTCGGCGAGCACGATGGTGTCCGTCGGGCGTTTGACCTCGACGCGCACGAGATCCTGCTTCTCGAAGACGTAGAGGGGGATCCCCTCCTCGACCGGGCCGCTCTTCTTCTTGCGCGCGGCTGCCGTCTCCTTGGGCGTCTGGACCGGCTCGTAGACCAGGGCCGCGTAGGCGCCGGCCACCAGGACGAGCACCAGCAGGGCGAGGAGCGTGCCGCGGAACTGTTTCATCAGCGTCCCCTCCGGCTCGCCCAGACGCCGCCCCCGAGGAGGACCGCGAGGAGCGGCCCCAGGCCCAGCGCCAACCACCGGATCTTGCCCCGGTCCTCTTCGGTGAGCGCGAGGCGCCGGACCGCCGAGGGTCGGCCGACGACCGAGAGGCGCCCGTCGTCGCCCACCAGCCACCGCACGGTGTTCACCGCGAAGGAGAGGTTCCCCGGCCCCTCCCCGAGGAGCGCGTTGCCGAA
>JAYVAS010000509.1:0-3433 GCA_043750895.1 Pseudomonadota bacterium | reverse complement strand
CCGTCCGTCCCGCTCACGTAGGGCTTCTGGCGGTCGACGATGCACGCGAGCCGCTCGGGGGTCATCTCGGGGTTCTGGAGGGTGATGACCTTGTTCGCGGGGGCCGGGTCGGCGAGGTAGCGCTCCCAGCCCGTCTTCGACGCCTTGGTGAAGGCGACCACCCAGTCGGCGGTGCGCTCCTCGGACCGGACCACCGCGAGCGAGGCGTAGGGGTTCCAGCCCGCGTCGCGGCCGGGGAGGAAGCGCGTGGCGAGCCCCATGGACTCGGCCACGCACGGCTCGCTGGTGATGTACCCCTGTTGCGCCAGCTTGGGGTCGGCGGCGAAGGGCCCGAGCTGCCCGGTGGTGGGGACCATGGGCACCTTGCCTTCCCAGAGGAACTTGCCCCACAGGTACTTCTGGAACGCCGAGCCGTTCTCGATGGCCACCGGGCCCGTCACGTCGGCGAAGGCGGCGGGGCCGTCGGCGTGGACGAGCAGCCCCACCGGAGAATCCTGGAACCCGGGGTAGACCGCGACCGCCTTCAGCCCCTGCGCCCGCCGGATCAGCAGGTCCTCGGCGCCTGACACCGCGACGTCGGTCTTGTTGTTGACCAGCATCTCCAGCACCGGCACGCCCGGGCCGCCGGGGACGATCTCGACCGCCAGCCCGGCCGCCTGGTAGGTGCCGTCCAGCCACGCCTGGTAGAACCCGCCGAACTCCGGCTCGGCGAACCAGTTCAGGGCCACTTTCACCGGCTTCAGGGTGGGCGTGGTGGGGAGCGTCGGCTGGGGGGCCGGGCTCGAGCAGGCCAGGGCGAGGGTCAACAGCATCTGGGCCCCTACCCGCCCATCACGCCCCGTACCACTTGCCGATGGCGCGGTGTTCGGCGAAGCGCAGGACGGCGTGGAGGGACAGGGCCAGGGCCCCCGCCGCCACGATCGCGGCAAAGCAGAGGTCCATGCGCGCTGACCGCGCCGAGGCGACCACCACCTGCCCCAGCGCGGGGGGGATGCCGTTGGAGCCGACGAACTCGCCGACGATGGCCCCGATCACCGAGAGGCCGGCGGCGGTGCGGAGGCCGCTGAACAGCGCGGGGAGGGCCGCGGGGAGGCGGAGATCCCAGAGTACACGGAGGGGGGGCGCGCCGTAGAGGTGGAGGAGGTCCACCAGGTCGGAGCCGGGCGCCCGGAGGCCCGTGCTGGCTGCCGAGTAGACGGGGTAGAAGGCGGCGATGGCCGCGGTCGTGGCGGCGACGGGGGGGCCGTAGCCGAGCCAGACCACCAGCAACGGGGCGACGGCGACGATGGGGACGACCTGAAGCAGGGTGATGTAGGGCAGCAGCGCCCGCGCGAGGCCCCGGCTGGACCACGCCGCCAGGGCGGTGAGCACCGCGCCCAGCGAGGCGATGGCGAGCCCGATCGTCGCGGCGAGCGCGGTCTGGCCGGTCGCCACCGAGAGCCGGGCCCGCTCGGTCCACAACGCCCGCAGGACCGCCTGGGGTTCGGGCAACAGCAACGGGCCCATGCGGTCGGCGGCCGCCAGCCAGACCAACAGACCCACCCCCAGCGCGACCACGACGACCAGGCGGTCCTTCACGCGTACACCGATCGGAGGTGGTCGGCGATGGCCGGGTCGGCGTGGGACGTGCGGGGGGTCGGAATGGGGATGTCGGCGACCACCCGGAGCGGCGGACCGGCGAGCGCGACCACGCGGTCGGCGAGGCGCACCGCGTCGTCCAGCTCATGGGTCACCATGAGGACCGTCCAGCGGTTCGCGCGCTGGAGGTCGAACAAGGTCTCCTGCAGAGACCGGCGGGTCACGCCGTCCAACGCCGAGAAGGCCTCGTCGAGCAGGACCAGCTCGGGATTGCAGACCAGCGCGCGGGCGATGGACACCCGCATCCGCTGACCACCCGAGAGGGTCCGGGGAAGCTGGGCCGCCTGCGCGGAGAGCCCCACGGCGGCGAGCGCGGCGTCGACGTCGCCGATCGGTGCGTACCGGCCGGGGAGGGCCACGTTGGCGCGCGCGTCCAACCAGGGGAGGAGCGCGGCGTCCTGGAACACGAAGGCCTTGCGGGCGGGCACACCGCGGAGCGCGCCGCCGTCGAGCGGGCGGAGCCCGGCGATCACGCGGAGCAGCGTCGACTTGCCGCATCCGCTGGGGCCCACCAGGGCGGTGACCTTGCCCAGCTCCATCTGGAGGCTGAACCCATCCAACAGGACCCTGCCGTCGGGCGCGTAGCGCACCTGATCGGCGACGATCACGGGGCGAGCAGGGGGAGCAGCAGCTCGGCGCCCGGGCCGCGCAGGGTCATCGTCTCCACCGTGCCGCTGGACTCGGCCCCCCGCATCTCCATGCACATCTGGCGGCAGCGGAGGCGGACCAGCACCGGCGCGTCCAGCTCGTCGGCGAGGAACCCGGCCAGCTGCGCGCCCAGCCGCTCCTGGAGCTGCGGTTGGCGGGCGAAGTGGCGGAGGACCCGGGCCACCGCGCCCAGCCCGGCGATGCGCAGCTCGGGTCGGTAGGCGATGTCGGCGGTGCCGAAGAAGGGCAGCAGGTGGTGGGCGCAGAGGCTGTGGAAGGGCAGGCCCCGGAGCAGGACCGGGTCCGGCCCGGGCGCCTCGAAGGTGTCGAAGGTGGGGTCGGGGCGACCGGGACTGAACTCCCGGAGCATCGCGACGACCCGGTCGGGCGTGTTCACCGTCTCCGGGTCGTCCAGGAAACCCAGGGCGCCGAGCGCGGCGGTGAGGTGGTCTTCCGGCGTCATGCGTGGGCCCTTCTTCCTCCCTCCGGTAGCCCGTCCCGCCGGCCGCCGCCCGGGTCGCTGGTTAGCCCTCGCAGCATCCGAGGTCTTGATGTCCGACGCCGCCGTGGGAGCCCGTTCTTTGCATGAAGCGCTCCTCGCCCTCCAGCAGTCTCGTATGCCGGACGCGGCACGCGCCGCTGGAGAAGCCCTGACGGCCTTCACCGCCGCCGAGGACCCCACCGGGGCCGCGGCGTCTCACCAGGTCCTCGCGATGGCCGCCGCGGCCGAAGGCGACTTCGCCCGCTCCCTCGCCCATGTGGACGCCGCGATTCCGCTCCGGCAGGCCACGGGCGACGCGGAGGGCTTGGCCTCGCTCTACCAGGAGCGCTTCGAGCTGGCGCTCAAGCTGGGCGACGTGGTCGCGGCCCGCCGCGCCATGGAGGCCCAGTACAAGGCCCACGAGGCCGCCGGCGACCGCGAAGGCGCCGCGCACGCGATGCACCAGCTCGCTCAGGTGCTGCTCCAGGAGGGCGAGGTCGAGGGGGCCGAGGAGCTCGTCCAGCAGGCGCTGTTCCGCCTGGACGGCGCCACCGGCGCGCGGGGGCGTTCGGCGCTGCACCTCCTCTACTCCAACATCTGGGTGGTCCGCTCCGACGCCGAGAAGGCCATGCGGCACGCGCGGGAGGCGCTCGACCTCGCCCGCTC
>JAYVAS010000508.1:0-2675 GCA_043750895.1 Pseudomonadota bacterium | reverse complement strand
CGCTCGACCACGTCGCTCAGCACGGCCGCGTCGCTCGTCCGGGTGCCGGGCTGATCCCGGGAGGGCCAGGCGCGCCACCGCGCTCCCCAGTAGGCGGCGGCGAGGACGTCGGTGGGACCGCTGGCGAGCGGGACCTCCGCCGTCACCCGGTCGGCCCAGCGGATGGCCTCGGTGGTGTCTCCGGCGAGGAAGGCGCCCCACGCAAGGCGCCAGCCGTTCTCTCCCGCGAGGTCGCCCTTGGGGTAGGCCTCGTAGCCGGTCGCCCAGAGCTTCCGCGCGCCGTCGAGATCGCCGGCCTCCTGGCGGGCGATGCCGCCCAGCGCGTAGCCGTCGTCGGCGAAGCTGGACCCGGGGTAGAGCGTGGGGATCTGGCTGTAGTAGGTCCCCGCGGTGGCCCAGTCCTTCTTCCGTTCCAGGGACTTGCCGGCCAGGTAGAGCGCCTTGGCGCCCCGCTCGTCGTCGAGACCGGCGCAGTTCTTGCCGATCGGCCCGAGCGCCTCGATGGCCGTGCTCAGGTTGCTCAGCTTGTGCTGGGCCCGCCCGTAGGCGTACCGGTACCGGCACGCGACGGCGTCCTTGGTGCCGACCTCGGCGAGCCGATCGTCGAGCAACCCCACGGCGGCGCTGTAGTCCCCGCGCTCCTGGAGGGTGTCGCCCCGGATCGCGAGGTCCTCGAGCGCGAGCTTGGGCATGGACGCGGCGGCGGCGCGGTCCTCGGGCGTGCCCGGGTAGGACCGGTAGAGCCGTCGGAGGAAGGCGACGCCTTCCGGCGAGGTGAGGCCGGCCTTCTGCGCGAGGCCCCACAGCGCGACCGAGGACCCGGAGGCGGGGTCGGGGCGGGCGGCGAGCTCCTCCCAGATGACGCGGGCGTCCGCGGTGCGCCCCAGCTTCTGGTAGGCCTCGGCGAGGACGAGCCGGGCGCGGACCTCGATCGGCCCCGACCCCAACACGCCGGAGAGCGCTTCGGCGCTCTTGAGGTACTCGCCCTGGTCGAGGAGGGTCTCGCCGATGACCAGCTGCACGTAGGAGGAGGGAGCCGTCTCGGCCCGTGCCGCGGCTTCGAGGAGGGGCACCGCCTCCGCGCCGCGATTCGCGCGCTGCAACGACCAGGCGGTGAGGAAGGCGAGGTCGCCGGCGTACGGTCCGGGGACCGAGGTGAGGGGGATCCTCAGCAGGAGCTCGGCGGCCTTGGCGTGGTCCCGGTCGGCGAGCGCCTTTCGGGCCGGCTCGGGTAGCGGCACCACGGGGCTGAACGCGGTGGGCCCCAGGAGGGTGTAGCCCTCGGCGGCCTCGGGCGGGGGGGGCGTCTGGGCGTGGGCGGGGTACCCGACGAGGAGGAGCGCGAGCAGCATCGAGTTGACCGGGCGGGATACCAGCCTAACCGTTGATCATGCGATCTGTTGACCAGTCAAGCCCGCCTACGCCAACCCGGCAAGCGCGACAGTCCATCCTCCTGGTGACGGGGTTTGTGGTCGCGTGGTGGTTCTGGGACGCCCCCTGGTTGTTCCCGTTGCGGATGCTGGTCGTCGCCGCCCACGAAGCCAGCCACGCCCTCGCCGCCATCGTCACCGGCGGAGAGGTGGTGGAGGTGGGCCTGGACTGGCGCGAGGGGGGGCACGCCATCACCCGCGGGGGGGCGAGCCTGCTGGTGTTGAACGCCGGTTATCTCGGATCGATGGTGTGGGGCCTCGGCCTTCTCGCGCTCACGCGGGGGGGGCGGGCCGCCCGCGGACTGTCGCTGTGCCTGGGGCTGGGGCTGGTCGGGATGGGGTTGGCCTGGGTGCGCCCAGTGGTGAGCTTCGGGTTCGGGTACGCCGTGCTCGCCGGGGTGGCGCTGATGGCGCTCGGATGGTGGGGCGGTCACGCGGTGAACCGCTCGGTGCTCCGCTTCGTCGGCCTGTTCAGCGTGCTCTACGCGTTTCTGGACATCCGGGACGACGTGTTCCTCTCCGCCGGGGTGAGCGACGCGGCCCTGCTCGCCGCCGCCACTGGGGTGCCCGCCCTGGCGTGGGGGGCGGTGTGGTGCCTGCTCGGCGCGGGGGTGCTCGTCGGATCGTGGAAGTGGCTGCGGTGAGGACGCCGGTCCCGGACGGGCCCTACGGCAACGCCGGCAGGACCATGGTGTAGATCCGCTTGAAGTCGCGGACCTTGTCGCCCGAACGGCCCTGCGCCGTGACCGCAAGCCAGACCTTGCCGTCGGCGCGCTTCACGATGCTCAGGTCCCCGTTCCCGACCGTCCCGGTGTTGAGCGGCGTGGCCTGACTGGGCTGGCGGATGGGGGCGACGTAGACCGGGTTGAACCGTTCGTCGTCGTGTTTGACGTAGATGAGGTGCCGGGAGTCGGGGGTCCAGGCCGGTCCGCTCGCCGTGGGGACCACGTCGGCGGCGACCAGGGTGGGCGTGCCGTTGACCGGCGCGATGTAGAGGTCCACCCGGTGGATGTCGGTGTGGTTGGAGTAGAACGCGATCGACGTGCCGTCGGGGCTCCACGAGGGGCGGGTCTGGGAGTGCTCCCAGTTGGTGAAGACACGCGGCGCCGGGAAGTCGATGTTGTCGATGACGTAGAGGTTGTCCCCCTTCTGGGTGTGACCGACCAGCACCAGCTTCGTGCTGTCGGGTGACCAGGCTGCCGCGAGCTCGGAGGAGTCGGCGTCCCCCGTGAGCTTCAGCGGCGC
>JAYVAS010000507.1:0-4115 GCA_043750895.1 Pseudomonadota bacterium | reverse complement strand
CCACCGCGTCGGCGCCGCGGCGCACGTCGCCCGCCCTGGTGACGGGGGTGGTGGTGTTGATCCTCGGCATCGTCGTCGGATCGGCGCTGTGGGCGGCTCGCTCGATCGCCGGCCCCCGGGCCACGGTGGACGCCCCCCCGACCGCGCTCGCGGCGCCCGATGCGCGGGCGATCCTGATGGACCCTGCGGCGCCCGTCGTGCCCCCCGAGTCCGTCCCCGTCGTCGCTCCGGAGCCGGCGCCGGACGCTGTGGCGGATCCGCAGCCAGCGGTGCCGGTGTCTCAGCCCGAGCCCACGCGCGCCTCGACCCCGGCGTCCTCCACCCGCACCCGCTCCCCCTCCACCCCGCGCGCGGAGCGCACGACGTCCTCCGGGAGCCGCGACGCGGGGTCCGCCCCGCCGCCCCCCACGGGCACCGGCAACGCCCGGCTCGTGCTCAGCGGGGACGCCCGCTCGGTGGTGCTCGCCCCCTCGGGGTCGCCGTCCTCCCTCAAGCCCGGCACCTACACCGCGGAGGTGAAGCTGGCCGATGGGCAGGTGGTGTCCGTGGACGCCTTCGCCGCCGAAGCCGGCGCCACGGTGACCCTCTCGTGCTCGGCCACCTACCTGCGCTGCCGGGTCGCGACGAGCCCCTGAAGCAAACGCCGCTGGCCGCGAGGGGTGCTCGCGCGGCGGCTCGGGGGATGGCGCACGCGGCGGGTGCTTCTGATCGCGGTCAGTAACAGAGCACGTCGCCCCAGTTCGCCTCGTTGTTGTCCTCGTAGCACTCGCTGATCGCGCTCAGCCGGATGTCGTTGCCGCCGTCCACGGTGACGATGATGTCATAGAGGGGCACGGGAAACCCATAGAGATCGACGCTCTCCGAGAGCGACCGGAACCCGGCCGGCAGGGGGGCGGTCCAGGTCATCTCGCCCACCAGGAGGCGGCCGGTGGCGCCTTCGGCGTAGAACGCCACCTGCACCGGGTCTTCGATGTCGTCGTAGCCCTGGTTTCCCAGCGAGAACCAGACCGTGACCCGCCCCTCGGCGCACTCGTCCACGCAGATGTCGTGGATGAAGGGGAAGAGGTCGGGGCCCGAGTAGCCGCCTTCTCCGGGGATGAGGTCGCCCGAACGGAAGTTGTTGTAGGTGTCCCAGTTCCGATCGGGGTCGGTGGGGATCGATCCGTCGTCTTCGACGTTGGTGATGCTGTAGGCGTGCTGGTTCCAGACCTTTCGGCCGGGCATCCAGGAGTCGTCGGCATCCCCGATCACCGTGATCCCTGTCTCGGAGCCGGAGTAGGCGCTCGACGAGTAGATGATCTCGGCGTGGCCGTCGCCGTCGATGTCGGCCACCGAGGGGTACTCGCTGCAGGTCGCCGAGGAGTGCGCCGACTCCTGGAGCTTGATGGAGCCCGTCGGCCCGTCGAAGACGTAGACGTCGTTCTCGTCGGCGTAGACCACCTCGGCGACGCCGTCGCCTTCGAAGTCGAAGACCGCCGAGCCGGTGAAGCCGCTGGAGTAGTCGACCGTGGGCCGGCTCCACAGCGTGGTGCCGTCGCCGTCGATCACCATGTACTGGCCGTTGCCGGCGACCCCAATCTCGGGCTCGCCGTCGCCGTCGAAGTCCGCCACGGTGGGCGGGCCGCTGGTGCTGCCGACGTAGTTCCCCGACCACAGGACGGCCCCGTCGTCGTCCTGGAGCCGGACCGACCCCTGGATGGTGACGACGATCTCGCCCTCCGGGTCCCCGTCGAAGTCGGCCACGGCGACGAAGCCGTCCGTCTGGCCGTTGTACCAGATGGTGTTGCCGTCCGCGTCGTAGAGCGCGTTGCCGACGACCGCCTCCTGGACGCCGTCCGCGTCGATGTCGGCCGCGGCGCCCATCGCGGCGGCGCCGGACCCATAGCCGCTCCCCTTGCCGTAGCTGCCGCGCCCGCGCTCGCTCCCCGATTGGCCGTCGAGGATGATGTTGCCGAGGATCACCTCGGGGTCTCCGTCACCGTCGAGGTCGGCGATCGCGACCCCGCCGCACGCGGGGGCGCTGTCGCTGCCGCCGGTCCAGTAGGTCGAGCCGTCCTCGCCGTGCACGGCGATGGAGCCGCTGTAGCCGGCGCCGACCACCTCGGGGAAGCCGTCGCCGTCGAGGTCGCCGATGGCGGCGGTCATCGGTTCGGAGCCGAGGGAGCCCGCCTGCCAGAGGGTGGTGCCATCCCCGGAGACGGCCCAGAGCACGCCCGCGGTGTTGGCGACGACCACGTCGGGGAGGTCGTTCTCGTCGATGCGACCGTTGCCGTTGTCGTCGGTGAGCTGGCCCACCACCGGGGTCGTGTAGGCGGAGCCCGGGTCGGTGTTGGTCCACTCGATGACCGGCGTGAAGGTCCCAACCGTGGTTCCTTCGGAAAAACACTCCTTCAACAACGGGATGGCGATGGCCGGGTAGCTGGCGTCGTCACACGTCTGGGGGGTGGTCGTGGTGTCCGAGTCGGTGGGCACGGTGTCGGTCGTGTCGGTGTCGAACGGGGGGGCGGTGTCCCCCGGGTCGAAGGTCTGGTCGTCCTTTTCCTGATTCAGCCCGCTCTCCAGGGAGCAGCCGGCGACGAGACACAGAGCGAGGAGGCGCATGGGTGATCATACCTCCCCGGGCCGCGACTTCCTACAGGTACTTGACCACCTGCGGCAGGGTGCCGACGTGGGCGTAGAGGTCGACGACATCGGCGGCCGTGGCGCAGGTCAGGGTGATGCGGAGCGAGCGCCAGCGCCCGGCCGCGGACGGGACCTCGACCACCCGGTCACGGACGTCGGGCACCCCCCGAAACGCCGCCACCGACGCCAGGACGGCGGCTACGTGGGCCTCGTCGGCGGCGACGATCACCCGGAACACGTGGTCGGACGGGAAGACGTGGTGGGCTTCGAGGAGGGCGATCGAGGCGGCGCGGTCCATCCCCTCGGCTAACGCGGCGGGGTCACACCCCGGGCGCCATCACCCGCGGCACGGCCCATCGCCCCGTCTCGGGCGGCCGTTGTTCGGCCAGCTGCTTGCGGTAGAGCAGGTGGCGCGCCCGGGTGATCTCCACCATCGGCCGCCAGACATCGTGCACGCGACGGTGTTGGATGAGCGTCTGCCAGAGCGGGTTGGACCGTTTGTAGAGCATGGACATCGCGAGGTACGGTGGCACCGCCGCCGCCTGCATGGGCCGGCGGCGCCAGATGGAGGCGAGGGAGAAGGTGTGCTCGTAGAGCCAGGCGTAGCCGGCCTCCAGTTGATTCGGTGTCATGTTCCGGGGCCGGAAGACACAATGGGCGGTGTCGTACTTCTCCCAGTTGGTGTGCAGGATGCGGCCCTCGGCCTCCATCCGGCGGTACAGGGGGGTGTTCGGGTACGGGGTCAGGATGTGGTAGGTCGCGCACTCCATGCGGTTTTCATGGATCCAATCCGCGAGGTGGGCGAAGGTGTCCGGGGTGTCATGGTCGAAGCCGACCACGAACGAGCCGTTCACCTGGATGCCGTGGTCGTGGAACAGCGCCACGCGGGCCGCGTAGTCCTTCGCGCGCGGGGTGCGCTTGCCGGCGTCGCAGAGGTTGGCGTCGGTGAGAGACTCGAAGCCGATGAACACGCCGGTACAGCCAGCCAGGGCCATCTCGCGGACCAGGGAGGGATCGTCGGTGACATCGAGGGTGACGGCGGCCGACCAGATCTTCTGGAGCGGGACGAGCGCCCGGCACAAACGACGGAGATAGCCCTTGTTGGAGCCGAGGTTGTTGTCGATGAACACGGCGTAGGGCTCGTCGGAGTCCCGGAACTCGGCGACCACCCGGTCGATCTCGCGGGTCTGATACGGAATGCGCTCGTCGCCGGTTGCCAGGTAACAGAAGTCGCAGCGGTTGTGACAGCCCGCGGTCGCGATGAGCGAGAGCGGGGTCAGGAAGCCCCAGGTGGGCAGGATCGCGCGGTTGGGGGTGGGGCTGTGGCGGTACTGGTCCTGGGCGGCGTGGTAGCGGGTCTGGAGGGTGCCGGCCTCGAGATCGGCGAGGATGCGTGGCCACGTGACGGTGCCGTCGCCAGTGGCGACCACGTCGGCGTGACGGGCCACCTCGTCGGGGCAGGACAGCGCGTGCAGGCCGCCGAGGACCACGAG
>JAYVAS010000506.1:0-5294 GCA_043750895.1 Pseudomonadota bacterium | reverse complement strand
CCTCAAGCCGGGCCTGCGACGACCGACCTGGGCCCATGGCGCTCTCCCTTGGATTCCGGCCCCGCGGGCAGGCGGAACGACTCAAAATGGCCCAGATCCTCGCCTCCGCCCCTGCCGTGGTGGAGATCGAGGGCGACGACGGGTGGGCGGCGGCGTGCCTGGCCGTCTCAGGCCGCTCACCCGTCGCGGGTGCCCGCTGCGACGTCCAGCGCATCGAGCGCACGCTGCGCCGACTGGGCCTGCCGCGCCTCGGTCGCGCGCTGCCGGCGGCGGTGCTCGCCGCCGACCTCACCCTGCACGGCGACGCCGAACCCGGCTGCGAGCCCCTGGAGCCGGTCTCCGGTGACCTCGTGAGCATCCTGGTCTGCACCTACAACCGCGCCGACCTGGTCGTGCAGGCGATCGCGTCCGCGCGCACGCAGGCGTGGCCCTGCGAGGTCGTGGTCGTGGACGACGGGAGCACCGACGACACCGCCGACGTGCTCTCGCGCATCGACGGAATCCGGGTCTTCCGGCAGGAGAACCTCGGCAAGTCCGCGGCGCTCAACCGGGCCATCGCCGAGGCCCGCGGCGCCGCGTTCCTGGTCCTCGATGACGATGACCTCCTCCTCCCCGGCACCGTCCGCGTGCTCGCGCATGCCCTCGCGCAACACCCCGAGCTCGCGGCGGTCTACGGCGACACCATCCTGTTCGAGCACGCCGATCCGCTGCGCCGACGCTGGCTCCCGGCCACCGGCGTCCCCGGGGCCCGCGCGCTTCAGCACGCGCTCACCTGCATGCCGGCCTCTGCGGGGGCGACGCTGGTCCGCCGGGAGGCGCAGGCGGCCGCGGGCGCCTACGACACGGCGCTGACCCACCTCGAAGACGTCGACATGTTCCAGCGACTGGCCCGGGTGGGCCCGATCGAGGCGGTGCCGGTCCCGCTCCATCTGCACCGTCGCCACGAGGGCCCGCGCGGCAACGCCGCCGCGCCCATCCCGGTCACCGCTCCCCGCGCCTTCCAGGAGGCCGTCCTCGCCGAGGTCGCCCCGCGCTTCAAGGCTCGCTGGAAGGAGTTCAGCCCCACCGCGACCCGCGCCGAGGGCCACGCGTGGGCGCTGGGGCTCTGCCATCGGGGCCTGGCGGCCGAAGGGCTGCGCGAGGCGCGCCGTTGGCCACCGCCCTACACCCCCACCGAGCAGTTCGTCCGCAGTCAGCTCGGCCTCATCGCCCCCCAGGTCAACGCCACCGAAGCGGTGGTGATCGTCGACGACGGGGACGTCGGAGCCCTCGAGGAGACGCTGCACCGGCACGCCGACGGACGCTCCATCTGGGTCGATCTCGAGGTACCCCGCGACCCCATCGACACGATCCGGGTCCATTGGCAGGGCCAGTACGCGGCGCGGGAGCGGCTGCACCGGTGGGTGAACCACCATGGGCCCGTGCACCTGCGCCTCAGCTCGGCACCCGAGTGGGCCCCGCCGCCGCTCCGGGGCGTCGCGGACCTGCCCGATTTCTCCGGTCCCGACGCGCTCGTCGCCATCGCCGCCGCGCTGGACTGGCCGTTCCCGGTGCGCACCCGCGGCGTCAACCTGCGGGTGGCGCACCCCGTGGCCCGCCTCATGATCCACGCGCGCCTCGCGCTCCGGAAGGGCCAGCCCCGCTACGCGCTCCACCGGCTGACCCAGATCGTGAAGCTGGCTCCCGAGTGGCGCCTCGGCTGGCAGGTGGCCGGCGAGGTGTTCGACGTCCTCGGCTACGCCAACGAGGCGGCCAGTTGCCGGCACCAGGCGATGAACTGCCGGGTGGCGGCAGCTTGAGCGGGTGAGCAGCGCCGGCTGGGGTAGACTTCGGGCCTCCCCGGTCGCCGCATGCTCCCGCTCCACGCCGAACCCGCCGGACCGCACGCCGCGCAAGCCGCCGAGTACGGCCACCTGCCCCCCGCCGCCCTCTCGGCGGCGCCTCCCGCCCCTCCCGCGCCCCCGCCGGCCACCGAGCGGGCCACGGTGTACGGCTACGCGCCCTACTGGGAGGACGCGATGGACCAGGACTGGGACAGCCTCACCCACCTCTCGATCTTCAGCGTCGGGGTCAACACCGACGGCACCCTCACCGACACCGCGAACTGGACCAGCGTCGCCGGCGAGGTGATCCCGGTCGCCCACGCTTATGGCGTCAAGGTCGACCTGTGCGTGACCTCCTTTTACGACGACGAACACAGCGCGATCCTGCCCAGCGCGAGCCGCCGCGCCACCCTGGTCAACGCCCTCGCCGCGCAGGTCGAGGCCTACGACGCCGACGGCGTCAATGTCGACTTCGAGGGCCTGGACGCCAGCCTGATGGGCGAGTTCACCGCGTTCGTGGAGGAGCTGGCGGCGCGGGTGCCCGCGGTCTACGTCGCGACCCCCGCCATCGACTGGTCCGGGGCCTACGACTACCCGGCGCTGGCCGACGCCTCCGACGGCCTGTTCATCATGGGCTACGGCTACCACTGGACGGGCGGGGACCCCGGCCCCAACGACCAGCTCTACGCCAGCTCCCGTTGGGGCACCTACGCCCTGGACTGGACCATCGACGACTACCTCGGCACCGGCGCGCCGGCCGACAAGATCATCCTCGGGATCCCGCTCTACGGCCAGGAGTGGCCCGCCGGCACCGACATCCCCGGGTCAGCCTGGGACGACGGCTGGTCGGTGACCATGGACGAAGCGGAGGCCATCTACCGGGACGAAGGGGGGCAACAGGACGCTGCCAGCACCACCGCGTACGTGCTCCGGAGCGGGACGCAGCTCTGGTTCGACGACGACGCCAACGTCCAGGCGCGCATCCAGTTCGCGATGGACAGGGGGCTGCAGGGGGTCGGCTTCTGGGCCCTCGGCTACGAGGGCGCCGACACCGCCTTCTGGGACATGGTGGCGTCCGAGACGCGGCTCGAATCCGGCACCGGCGGCACCGATACGACGGACCCGGGCACGACCGACTCGGGGACCGACCCGGGGACGGACACCACCGACACCCCCGCCGGTCGGGCCGAAGTGGTGAGCGGAGGGGACCCCGGCGGCTGCGCCACCGCGCCGGCCGCGGGATGGTGGGCGGCGGTTCTGGGGTTGGCCGCGATCCGGAGGCGTCGTTGATCCCACTCCTGCTCGCCTTGTCCGCCTCAGCCCACGCCGAAGGCCACGTCCTGACCCTGCTCGTCACCAACGCGGTGGAGGTCGCCAAGCGAGAGAAGGGCCCCGCTGCGGTCGCGATCGCAGACGTGTTCCTGGACATCAACAAGAAGGCGCTGAAGGTGATCGCCACCCAGATGATGACCCGGCTGGCCGATCGCGGGGTCCGGGCCACGGTGGTCCCCGAGAAGGTGGAGTTCCCCGGCCCGGGCCTCACCCGCTTCTACTATTGGGACAGCGCCACCTCGGACCTGGTGCCCGTCGCGCTCGCGCCCGACACCTACGTGGTGCTGCGGGTCGACATCGAGAACCCCGACGAGGTCCTGGCGGCGCACGCCGGCTCGGGCATCGCCTGGGCGATGTCCCACATGGGCGCGGACACCGACGTGATCGTCACCCAGACGGCGGCCCCCATCCTGCTTCAGGAGCTCCAAGCGGAGGGGATCACCGCGGTCCTGGGGATGTAGGGGGTACGCCCAACCCTTCTCCCTCCGGGAGAAGGTGGCGCGAAGCGCCGGATGAGGGCCAGCAGGCCCGCGTCACCCACCCGCCCTATCGGCACGCCTGGGTGGTCGCGGTGGTGTTCTCGTCGCAGTACACCACGTAGTAGGTACAGCTCGACACGTAGTCCCCGGAGCTCCCGCAGGACGGCGACGACGAGCTGTAGATGAAGCCGCTCGTGCGCGTACACGAGAACCCCGACACGTTGCAGATGCCCGAGTTGCTGTACTGCTTGGATTGCGAGGAATCGCAGTTGTAGTCGTAGCTGCTGTCACCGCGGCTGGTGGTGTAGTACGACGTGTTCACGGGGTTCGCGTTGGCGTTGTAGTCGTAGCAGTCCCCGTTGTTGGTGGCCCGGTAGTAGCCCGAGGTCGAACACAGGCAGGAGCTGGTGGAGGTGCCGTAGCCGTCCCCGTCGTAGTCATAGTAGTAGGTCGAGCAGCCGGTGGCGTTCGCCTCGTCGGTGGTGCCGTCGCAGTCGTTGTCCACGCTGTCGCAGAGCTCCGGGTCTCCCGGGCTGATCGCCGCGTTGCTGTCGTTACAGTCGGTCGAGGAGCTCACGTAGCCGGACGGTTGGGTGCAGCTGGTGGTGCTGGTGGCGGAGGTGCCGTAGCTGTCCGAGTCGGCGTCCCGATACCAGACCGTGGTGGGGTTCAACGCCGCGTTGGCGTCGTTGCAGTCCGAGCTGTTGGCGACGTAGCCCGAAGGCGCGGAGCAGCCGGTGGTGGTCGAGGTGCTGGTCCCGTACCCGTCGCCGTCGGCGTCGCGGTAGTAGGTGGTCGTCACCCCCTCGTCGGTCGAGCCGTCACAGTCGTTGTCCACGCTGTCGCAGCTCTCGGCGCGGGTGGGGTAGACGGTCGAGGCGCTGTCGTTACAGTCCCCCGACGTCGCGACGTAGCCGGTGGGCGCCGAGCACGCCGAGGTGGTGCTGCTGCTGGTGCCGTAGCCGTCGCTGTCGGCGTCCCGGTAGTAGGTGGTGGTGACGCCCTCGTCGGTGGAGCCGTCGCAGTCGTTGTCCACGCTGTCGCACGTCTCCGACGCGGTGGGGTAGGCGGTGGCGTTGCTGTCGTTGCAGTCGCCCGAGGTCGCGACGTACCCGGCGGGCGCGGAGCAGGCGATCACCACGGTGCTGCTGGTGCCGTAGCCGTCGCTGTCGGCATCCCGGTAGTAGGTGCTGGTCAGCCCTTCGTCGGTCGAGCCGTCGCAGTCGTTGTCGATCGAATCGCAGCTCTCCGTGGCGCCGGGATTGGCCGCCGCCGTGCCGTCGTTGCAGTCGCCGCCGGTGGCCACGTACCCGCTCGGGGCCGAGCAGGAGACCGAGTAGACGCTGGAGTTGCCGTAGCCGTCGGCGTCGCTGTCCACGTACCAGGTGGTGCGGTCGCTCGCGTCGGAGCCGTCGGCGGTGCCGTTGCAGTCGTTGTCGGCGCCGTCGCAGACCTCGTCCGCAGCGGGGTTGATGGCCCGGTCCAGGTCGTCGCAGTCGCTGTCGTCGCTGACGTAGCCCGCGGGCTGATCGCACCCGACCAGCAAGGCCGACGCGTCTCCGTAGGTGTCCCCGTCGGCATCGGCGTACCAGTCCGCGGCGTCCGCGGCGTCGGACTCGTCCACGGTGCCGTCGCAGTCGTTGTCGATGGTGTCGCAGAG
>JAYVAS010000505.1:0-6603 GCA_043750895.1 Pseudomonadota bacterium | reverse complement strand
TCGGTCAGGGCCCAGATGTCGACTTCGCCGACGCCCGGGGCGCCGTGCATGACGTTGACGCGGAAGTTGCCGGCCTCCATGCCGGTGACGTCGTCCGCGAGGGCCTTGGCGGTGAGGTTGGCGACGTAGTCGTAGGCGACCGCGGTGGAGCGGGTGTCCTCGCCGAGCGTGAGGTCGGCGATGGTCAGCACCGCGGCTTCGACACCGGCACCGGCCGGGGCGACCCGGAAGGTGTAGGTGCCGACCGGAACTTCGACCCAGGTGGAGCCGGACCCGAACGCCAGGTCGGACACCACCGCGTCCGCGATGCCGTCCACGAAGACGTCGACCGCCGGGGCGTCGGGCGAGAGGTGCATGACGCGGACTTCGGCGGTCGCGGTGACGGGGTTGCCCGTGTCGTCGACGCCGGTGTCGACGGGGTCCGTCTTGTCGGGGTCGGTGGAGGTGTCGCAGGCGACGAGGAAGAGGGCGAGAAGGGTCAGGGTAGGACGCACAGAGTCTCCAGGGTTGCCCCGAAACTTTGTGCACACGAACCACAAGTGAACAGCTAGTGAATAGCTATTGGTGAGATGAGTTACCTCACTCGGACTCCGACCGATCTTTCCACTCACCGGCCCGTTTCAGGTGTTCCTCGGCCTGCTCCGGGTTCAATTGGTGCTCGGCCGGCGGGTAGTCGTCGAAGAGCGGGAACACATCGGTGCCCCGGACCCGACGACGCATCTGTAGGAAGTGCAGGTAGTGCTCGGGCCACTGGAGCACCCACGGCTCGAAGCGGCTCGCGACCGCTTGCATCGCGGCGTCGAGCGACCCCGGGTACGGCAGCTCCTCGGTGATGACCACCTTGTGGCGCGCTTCTCCGGGCATGCGGAGCACGTAGGTGGGGAGCAGGGCCGCCTTGGTCTTGTTCCAGATCTGGGCGGGCTGGACCGAGAGGTTCGCCCGGCGACTCAGGTAGTCGACCGTCGCCCACTTCTTGCCGCCGCCGCCGTCGAAGGCCAGCCCGAGCACCTCGTTCCGGTTGAGGGCCTCGAACGCGGGGCGAAGGAACCGGAACACGTTGACGTGGCGCACCGGCAGCTTCTTCTCGAGCTCCCAGCGGCGTTCCAGCATCTTGGTCCACAGCGGGGTGGTGCGGGTCTCCTTGAGGATCTCGGCCCACACCGGGGGCGGCGCGCTGAGCTGGCTCATCGGGAAGCCGGTGTGGCCCAGCGCCGGCATGATCATCTGGTTGGCGCCGAAGTGGGCGATGAGGATGATGGCGCCCTTGCCCTTCTTGCGCGCCGCCTCGAGATGTTCGAGGCCGACGATCTCGCAGACGCCACCGATGGTCTGGGGGTTGAGGTACGGGTAGCGCAGCACCTCCAGTTCGTTGAACATGGTCAGTTCGTACGTGTCGCGCAGGATGTCGTCGGCCGGGCGCGGCATCTTGTGCTTCGCGTAAATGCGGGTGAGCTCGTCGCGCATCTCGGCGTCGCCGAGACGCTGCACCACCCGCCCGCCGATCCGCGCCACCCGTTCGAGCGCGCCGCGGGGCACCTTGTTCAGCGCCGCCTGGCCGGGGTAGTAGAGGAAGAGACCGCCGAGATCCTTGATCAGGAGCGTGGGGGAGTTGGGCATCAGCGGGGTACTCGTTCGTCGCGCGTCGGGTCGGTGGACCGGGCCAGGATGGCCTTCTTGTCCACCTTTCCATTGGGAAGCTTGGGGATCTCGGCCCAGAACTCGACGATGCGCGGCACCTTGTAGTTCGCCATCCGGTCCCGGCAGTAGGCCTGGACCTTCCGGAGGGTCAGGGTCGAGCCAGGGTGGCAGGCGATCACCGCGCGGGGCACTTCGCCGCGGAGACGCTCTTCGGCGCGGACGACCACGACGTCCCGGACTTCGGGGTGCTGCGCCAAAACTTGTTCAATCTCGAGCGGGAAGACCCGGATGCCGCCGATCTTCATCATCTCCGAGCTTCGACCGGTGAAGTAGAGGAAGCCGTCGGCGTCGCGCCGGACGAGGTCGCTGGTCGCGTACCAGCCGTTCTGGAACGCCGCCGCTGTCTCGGCGGGCATGTTCACGTAGGAGGAGATGACCGCCTCGCCCTTGATCCAGAGCTCCCCGGGCTCGTCGACCCCCACCTCTTCCCCGTCGGCGTTGACGATCCGGATCTCGTAGCTGGGGATCGCCTTCCCGGTGCTTCCGGGCCGACGAGGCCCGTCGGCGAGCATGCCCAGGCCGACGCCGGTGGCCTCGGTGCAGCCCCACACCGGCATGAACCGGGCCTTGAAGGCATCCTCCATACGCTCGAGCGTCTCGGGGGAGACATAGGCGCCGCCTGCCTCCATCACCCGCAAGGAGGGGACGCGGACGTCGTGCTCCTTGCAGAAGTCGAGGACCATCTCGTAGAAGCTCGGGACCGCCATCATCCAGGTCACGCCGAAGCGGTTGATGGCGTCCACCACCTGACGGGGGGACAGGGTGTCGATGATGACGAAGGCGCCGCCGTAGAGGATGGACCGGTGGAAGAGCTCGTGCGGGTGCGCGAACACCGAGAACATCCCGAGGTAGACCTCGTCCTCCCGGAAACCGAGGCCCTCGGCGGTGGCGACCGCGTTGACCACGATGTTGCGGGAGGTGGTGACCCCCCCCTTGGGGCGCCCGGTGGAGCCGGAGGTGTAGTTGTAGTAGCAGGGGGTGTCGGGACCGCCGACGAAGGCGCTCCGCTGGCCCGCGTAGCGGTGCTGGTCTTCCCAGGTGCCGTCTCCGTGACGGCCCTTGCCGTCCACGTAGATGATCTTCCGGGGGTCGGGCAGGATGGGGAGGAGGTGGTGGAGCAGGGTGTCGAAGCTGTGCTCGGTGAACACCCCCTTCACCGCGGCCGTCATGAACTGATCGTGCACCTGGTCGGGGTGCAGCTTGTGGTTCACCGGCACCTGGATGGCGCCCATCCGCGCGCAGGCCAGGAACCCGATCGCCACCTCGGGGCGCTTGACGAGCAGGAAGCCGATCGCGTCCCCCGGCCGGAATCCGGCCGCCTCGAGCTGGCAGGCGACGCGGTCCACCTCTTCGTCCAGCTCCCGCCAGGTCCAGCTTCGGTGCTCGCCCAACAGGGACCGTCGGTCCGGCCAGAGGGTGGCGGCGCGGCGGAGCAGTTCCCCCAGGGACAGTTGCGTCAGCTCGGACGACATCGGGTCTCCTTCCGGTTGGGGATCGGAATCGCGCGGCAGGAACAGGAGCCGCGTGGGCGCGCGTTCCTACAGTGCCCACCCCGGCGTGTCAACGCGCCCATGCGCTAGACGAGGCGCCGGGGGGAGGGGGAGGCGCCCTCGAGCCAGTGCGGCGGGATGGTGCTCTCGAACCCGGTGATCGCCTCGACGTGCCCGGCCCACGGGAGCAGGCCCGGGTACCGGCCGGCCAGGGGCCAGACGCTGAGGTCGAGGTCGGCGGCGACCGGGCGCGTGGCCGCGCGGACGAGCACCTGCAAGCCGCAGTACCAGACGATGTCCGCGGCCGAGACGCTGGCGCCGACCAGATAGCCGGACGCGACGCGGCGCTCGAGCAGGGCGAGCTCCTCGTGGAGGGCGGGGATGCCCTCGCGGACCTTGGCCTCGTCCTGGGCGAGGGTGCCGAAGAGGATGGGCCGGGTCACCGCGGACCAGGTGGGGCTCCCGTGGCTCTCGAACTCCAGCGCCATCCGCCAGATGTTCCCCGTCTCCTCGGGGGTGGTGCCGAAGAGGGGATTCTGCGTGTACTTCCGGTCCAGGTAGGCGAGGATGGCGAGCGATTCGTTGATCACCAAGCCGTCGTCGACCAGGGTGGGTACTTTGCCCCGGGGATTGAGGGCCAGGAACGCCGGGGTGCGCGTCTCGCGCTGCGAGAAGGAGAGCAGGTGGGAGTTCCAGGCGAGGCCCTTGGCCTGGAGGCCGAGGAGGACGCGCCACGCCGGTGTGCTGCCACTGCCCCAGTAGAGGTCGATGCTCATGCCGTTCTCGGGAGAGCCGCGAAGCTAACGCTCAGCGCTGGGTGCGTCCTGATCCCGCCGGGATTGCAGCGGCGGCCCGGTGGGTGGCGTGACCGGATACGCGGGATGGGTGCTGCTCCTGCTCGCCGCCGCCCTTGCCCAGCCCGCGGACGACGCGGCGGTCACCACCCGCGCGTTCGTGTTCATGGTCGGTGGGACGGCGGGGGTGTACGACATCGCGCCGGACACCGGCCACCACTACCTCATGACCCTGTCGCCCGCGAGCTCGGGCACCTGGGAGTTCGGTAGCGCTCCGCTGCGGTTGGCGGTGACGGCCTGCGTCACGCCGACCTACGTGTACGCTCCCGCCCGCTCGCTCACCTTCCCGAGCTTCATCGAGACGCGCCTGGGCTTCGTCGCCGACCTCGGCGGGGTCCGGGCGGGCGCCGACCTCTGGGTGGGGTTGATCAGCGCCGGCGTGGGCGCGCACGTGGGTGGCTTCCCGTGGACGGGCAAGCGCGGCGTGCGGCACGGCTTCGACGTGCGGTTCGACATGCTCGCCGGGCAGTACCCCCACACCCGCGTCATGGCCCAGTACGCGTGGACGCCCTGGCCGCGGTTCTCCCGGTAGCGGGTCGGTGGCGCCCGCACCCGAACCCGACGTCACTCCCGCTGGTCGACCCGCGCTGCGGCGAGCGGCCGCGCGGCCCGGATCACGGCGGCGCGGAGCCACCGGCGGATGGGGTCGACCTCCGTGCGTGCGTGCCACACCATCTGGGTGGTGTAGGGGCGCAGCGCGAGCGGCGGCGTCAGCACCCGCAGGGGCGCGATCTCGGCGAGGCGTTCACACAACGAGCGCGGTGCGGTCAGGATGAGGTCTGTCCGGGCGACGACGAGCGGCGCTGCCAGGAAGTAGCGGATGCGCAGCGCCACGTGGCGGCGGTGTCCCCCCTCCTGGAGCACGGCGTCCACCATCGACGGGCCCGATCCCTGCGGGCTGATGAGCGCGTGCGGCAGGCGCAGGTAGGTCGCGAGGTCCAGGGTCTCCCCCACGTCGGGGTGGTCCCGCCGAACGACGCAGGCGAAGTCGTCCTCGACCAGAGCGCGGGTCCTGAGCCCGGGCGTGTCGAGCGGGCGGACCTCGAGGGAGAGGTCGACGAGGCCCGCTTCCAGTCCCACCGCGGCGCCGTCGGCGGGCACCGGGATGACGTCGAGGGAGAGGCCCGGCGCCTCGCGGCGCATGTCGGCGAGGAGGCCGGGGAGGACCGTGAGGGTGCTGACGTCCCACGCTGCGAGGACCAGGGTGTCGTTCCAGCCGGCGGGGTCGGTGGGCGGGGGCGGCGCGAGCGCGTGGTCCAGGTCCCGAAGGCTCCGCCGTAACGCCGGCGCGAGGCGCTCCGCCCGGGGCGTGAGCACCATTCCCCCGTTGCCGGTCACCAACAGGGGATCGGCGAGCGCCTCCCTCAGTCCCCGCAGGGTGTGCGACAGGGCGGGCTGGGAGACGCCGAGGCGGCGGGCGGCGCGGGTCACGCTCCGCTCCTCGAGCAGCACGGTGAGCGCGCGGAGCTGGTGGAGCGAGAGCGTCGGATCCATGCGGGAACTCGTATGGTGCTATGACGATGTGTGCACTTCACCTCATGAGTTCGCGGCCCTAGCTCTGGAGGTGTCGGGCGACCGTCGCCGCCCGCGCCTGGAGTCACCCATGCCCCGTTCCGTTCTCGTCCTCACTGCCACCGGCACCACCGGCCGCGCCACCGTCACCGCCCTGGTCGCCCGTGGCGCCACCGTTCGCGCCGCGAGCCGCGTGCCCGCCACCGCCGGGTTGCCCGCTGGCGTCGAGGTGGTGCCCTTCTCCTACGACGATCGCGACACCTGGCCGGTGGCCTTCGCAGGGGTCGAAGCCGTATACCTCGCGATGCCTCCGTTCCGCGCCGATGAGGCCGACCTGGGCCGCGCGTTGGTGGCGGCCGCCAAGGCCGCGGGGGTGCGCCGGATCGTGAAGCTCTCCGCCGCGGGCGTGGACGCCGCGCCCGAGAGCGGCCATCGGCAGGTGGAGGTGGCGGTCGAGGCCTCTGGTCTGAACTGGCTCCACCTCCGTCCCAGCTTCTTCGACGAGAACTTCATCGAGTTCTACGGGGGCAGCATCAAGGGGGACGGGGGCATCTACCTGCCGGCTGGGACCGGCACCACCGCCTTCATCGCCGCGGCCGACGTGGGCGCGGCGGCCGCGGAAGCGCTGCTCGGCGACATGACCGGGGAGGCGTGGACCCTGACTGGTCCCGAGGCGCTGGACCACGCGCAGGTGGCCGCCGCGTTGACCGAGGTGCTCGGGCGCCCGATCCGCTACGTGGACATCACCCCCGAGGACCACGTCGCGGGGATGCGCGGCTTCGGGATGCCCGAAGTCGGCGTGCAGACGATGTCCGGGCTCTACGGGATGGTCCGCCAGGGCTGGACCGGAGGCCTGTCGCCCGACCTGGCGCGGGTCACCGGAAGCGCCGGGATCCGGTTCGCCGACTGGGCGCGCGCGCACGCGGCGGCGTGGGGGTAGGCGACGGGCGGATACAGGAGGCCCGCCGTCGGGGTACGGCGCGCCCGCGTGGCGCCGCGCGACGCCAAGCCGCCCGCCGCGACGCCGAGCCGCCCCCTCGCGGCGAGAC
>JAYVAS010000504.1:0-3333 GCA_043750895.1 Pseudomonadota bacterium | reverse complement strand
TGCGCGTCACCACGCCCGACGGTCAACCGCTCCGCGGCGCCGCGCTCACCGTCTCCCGCGAGGGGGACCCGCGTGACCCCGGGGTGCCCGCCACCACCGACGCCGACGGCGTCGCCCGGTTCCAGATCGACCCCCTCCAGCCCGTCACCGTCGTGGTGCCCGCCATGCCGGTCCGGCAGCAGCCCCGCGCGGCCCTCCAGCGGGTGACGGCCGGGTCGGGACAGGACCTGATCAACGACACCTCGCTCGACGTCGACGCGGCCACCACCGTCGAGCGGTGGGGCCCCGCCTCCCAGTCCTGCCTGCTCCTCGGCGAGCCCGGACGGGCCACCAATGTGTCGGTGATCGCCCGCCTGGACGGGTCGGGCCGGGTCACCCACGCCCACGCCTGGACCGACGACCAGAACGCCGAGCTCGCCGCCTGTGTGGAGCGGCAGGTCCGCGCGGTCGCGGCGCGCCCCGGGGTGGACCGGGTGTGGCGGGCCGAGGTCTCGGTGCCGGACGCCGATGTCGCCTGGGTCACCGTCGACCTTCAGGTCGAGGACGGCGAGGCGACCGGCCTGGACGCGGTGCTGAAGGGTCGGGCGCGGCAGGCGCGGGCCTGCGTCGCCGGGGTGCGGCAGCGGGAGGAGCTGGCGTCGCTCTGGTTCGTGCACACCGAGACCGGCGCGACCCGGGTCGGCGCCGAGCGGACGAGCACCGCGAGCTACTCGAGCCTGGGGTCGGCGGAGGGGTGCATCGCCGCTGCCTTCGCGGGCCTGACGCTCCCCGCGCCGGCGGCCGCCCCGGCAGCAGGCCTGCTGCGGCTCAAGGTGGACGTCCCGGCGTCGGCCCAGGTCGCCGCGCCCCAGCCGACGACCTACCAGGGCTACTCGCTCAAGGTCGCCGCGACGGTGGGCGGGACGCCGACGGGGGACACCCTGCTGCGCATGCGCCCGGGGGCGATTCCGAACCTGCGCCTCCGCTTCTCCGAGGTGCTGGTCGACCCCGGCGCGACCGTCGAGCTGACCGCGTTCCGCGGCCCCGACTTCTCGGGGGAGGTCCCCGAGAAGCTCACCCTCTTCCAGGGGGACACCAAGGTCCTCGAGTTCACGCTGAAGGAACGAAAGGGAAGCTTCACCCTTCCGAAGGACGCCCGGGGTTACTACCGGGTGAACACCATGGGCGCGCAGGCAACCCTGTACGTCCGGGACCCGCGCCGCCTCGAGGTCGCCCTCACCGCCGACCACGACGCCTGGCGCCCCGGCGAGGAGGTCACGCTCACCGTGGCCACGCGCGGCGCCAACGGCCCGGTGCCCGCGGGCATCACCCTCTCGGGCGTGGACAACGCCTTCGCCGCCATCGCCACCCTGCCCAAGCCGGACACCTTCGCGGACGTGACGGTGTTGGCCACGTCGGACCTGCCGGCCTTCGGGGTGCTGGACGCCCGCGCGCTGCAGACGGGGCAGATCCGGGGTGAGAATGCGGCCCAGGCGGCGGTGCTGCGGGTGTCGAACCTGCCGGCCCGCCCCCCGGGGACGGACCGGGTCGACGCGACCGGGGCGGCGGTCTTCGATGTGAACGCCGAGATCACCGACACGTTCTACGCGCTCTACAGCGAGGCCCGAAAGGGCGTCCGGGCCTGGGAGAAGAAGGCCCCCACGGACGAGCTGCTCACGGCGCGTCGGATGTCGGACATCTGGGAAGCGGCGCTCGCGGCCAACCCGGCCGAGGACCCCTTCGGTCGCCGCATGTACCTGTCGGTGCTCCCGCCCGATCTGGTGAACCTCACCGACCCTCGTTTCATGGTGAGCGACGGCGCCCGCCTCCCCGAAGACGTCGAGAACTGGTCCGCCTACGTGGCGACGGAGGCCAAATGAACTCCCGCATCCTGGTGTTGTTGCCGCTCCTCTCCTCCTGTGGAGCCCAGGAGTCCTTCTCCCGGTCCGCGCCGGAGCAAGACGTCGCGCCCCGCGAGGAGGAGTCGGAGAAGAAGTCCTTCGGTGGGCGCGCGGGCGGCGCCGACGCCCCGGCCGCCCCGTCAGCCGCGCCGCCGATCGTCGGCGGCCAGGTGGCGGCGGATGGCCGGGGGTTCGACGGCCTGGATGAGGGCGGCGCGAAGTCGAAGGGCGACGCCGTCAGCGAAGACGCCGAAGCGACTCCCGCCGCCACCCGCGCGTGGTTCCCGGAGAGCTTCCTGTGGATGCCGATGGTGGAGACCAACGCCGCCGGTGCGGCGACCATCCCGCTCACCGTCCCCGACACGCTCACCACCTGGCGCGTGCTCGCGGTGGGCCAGTCGGCCGAGGGCGCCCAGGGCGGGACCGTCGAGAGCTTCCTCTCCACCCTCCCCGCGTACGTGGACGTCGTGGCCCCCACCTTCGTGTACGCCGGGGACCGGATGGGCCTGCCGGTCCAGGTGGTGAACCAGGGCGAGGCGGCGCTGGCGTCGTCGTTGTCGGTCGAGGTGGCCGGCGGCGGTTTTGCGGGGACGGTGTCGGTGCCGGTGGGCGGCTCGGTGGTGCGCACGGTGTCGCTCGCCGCCACGTCCCCGGGGGACCTCGTGGTCCGCGCGGTCCTCGGGGACATCGACACGGTGGAGAAGCACGTCGACGTGCGCCCCTCGGGGCGGCCGGTGGCGCAGATCCGCGGCGGCACCCTGGCGGGCCCGCGGGACCTGACCCTCGACGGCATCCCGGGCGGTCGCTACGGCGATCTGCGCGTGGTGGTGTTTCCAGGGGCACGCTCGGTCATCGCGCGGGAGGCGGTCACCGCCGGGCGGCGGAGCGGCGGGGTGAGCGGCGCGGCCTATGCCTACGCGCTCGCCGGTCGCGCCCGGCCGCTGGCCGGGGTCGGCGACATCACCGACGACAGCCTCCGGACGCTCTCGCTCGTCGCGCTACAGCAGCTCACCTACGCCTGCCGGGCGCCCGACGCGAACACCGCCGCGGCGGCCTACGCGGGGCTGCGCGGCGCCGACAAGGACACCCTCGCGGGGCGTCTCGCCGAACGCCTCGCCGACACCGTCCGCAGCGGCCAGCAGCCCGATGGCCTCTACGGCTTGTACGACGGGGCCAGTCTGGACGAGGTGCTGGTCAACACCGCGCGCGCCGTCTGGGTGCTCGGTCCCGACGAGAAGGCGACCCGCCTCCGCGCCCAGGGCGCCTTCGAGCGCTTCCGCGATCGCCTCGACACGCCGGCGGTGGCGGTGTGGGCGCTGGCCGCCGGCGTCGTCGAAGGGGAGCAGGCGGACGCGCTTCGGGCCGTGGTCACCGAGGCGCTGGTCACCCAACCCGATGGAACCCGGCGGCTCGACGGGATGGGGTCCGTCTCCGACGCCGAGGCGACCGCCCT
>JAYVAS010000503.1:0-4855 GCA_043750895.1 Pseudomonadota bacterium | reverse complement strand
AGCTCGACCGCGATGGGCCCTTCCGGCACGCCGAACACCGCAAACTCCCCGTTCTTTCCGGTGTCGTCGCCGTCGGCCACCGATGCGCCGTCGTCGTCGAGGTAGCAGGCGGGGTAGGCGACGTCGCCGTCCTGGGTGTAGACGGCGACCTCGGCCGTCCCGACCGGCGGGAGCGTCTCCAGCGACGCCACCCCGTTGATGTAGAGGCGGACGTCCCCCGCGACCACGGCGCCCGCGTCCGCCGCGGTGGGGCAGGCGGAGAACTCCTCGCGGAGGTCGTCGATCCACGTGGTGGGCGCGATCCACGGGTAGCCATCCCCGGCGGTGAAGTCCTGCACCCCGGCGGTGCCCGAGAAGTGGGTGGAGACGAAGCCCTCGCCCGACATCTCCAGGTAGAAGGCCTGCCCCGCCGGCGTGCCCACCCCGAACGATCCGTCGGCGTTGGTGGTCGTCTCGTCCAACGGCGCGAACAGCTCGTCCAACACCGTCAGCGTCGCGCCGGCGACCAGCTCCCCTTTCGCGTTGGGCGCGTCGTGGACCGTGCCGTACATCTCGACCGTGCCGTACTCGGCCGTGCAGGCCGCCAGGAACAACCACATCTCAACCACCCTCTCCGGTCACCGAGAACCAGAATGCGTAGACCATGTCTCCCCCTTCCGCGACGTAGGTCTCCACGCCGCCGATGCCGCTGTCGACCACCACCGCGCCGGGGGGGACGTTGAGCCCCACGAAGTAGGTGAAGGCGCCGGAGTCGACGCGGGAGACGAAGCCCGTCTCGGGATCCTGGAGGTAACAGAGCGGCCGGGCCCCGTTGACGGTGACCAGCGCGCAGTCCCAGCCCGCCGCGACCCAGGGGTAGCCCCACACGTGGGCATAGGCGCCCTCGTTGAGCGGCGCGACGGTGATGGTGGCGGGGAGGTCGAGGGCGCCGAGGAAGGCGTCCACCTGCTCGGTGTCCCCGCCGAACAGCGCCCCAGAGAACCACGAGCCGTCGGCGCCCGGAGACACACCCCGCCACACCGCCGGGTACCCGGTGTTGCCGACGATGCGCAGGGCGAAGGGAGCCGACGGCGGCAGGCTGGCCCGCCAGTAGCCGGGGTAGTCGTCCACGAAGGGCTGTTCGGCCTCGACGGCCTCCCCCTCATCCGGCGTGAAGACCACGCTCCCGCCGGTGAGCTGGACCTCTTGATCGGTGGGCCCGGCGAACAGGTAGCCGTCGTACTCGACGACATCGGACGGGTCCCGCGGACCGCGCTCATCCGTGCACGCGAGGAGGAACATCAACATCCCCTCACCCTACCTCGATGAGCGCCGACAGCACAGCCCGCGAGGGCAGCACCCGACGGAGGTGCGCGGTGACGACCTCCCCGTACAGGTCCGGCCCGTGCGGGAGCGCGACGTCCAGGCTGTCCCGCAACGGCCGACGCCGCGCCGCCTCGATCGCCGCGAGGTAGCTCGCCTCGGTGGACACCAGCCCCACGGCGTCGCCGGGCGCGTCGTCCGGGTGGAACACGCCGCCCGCCGAGGGGGCGAACACCATCCGGGTGCCGAGCGGCCGGGTGCAGGCGATACATCGCTCGGTCACCGGGTTGATCCCCGCGAAGGTCAGGGCCTTGGCCTCGAAGCCCACCCGAAAGGCGTTCGCCGGGTCGGTGGTGGTCGCGTCGAGGAGCAACAACGCCATGTCGAGCAGGCCGTAGAGGCGCGGCTCGGCGTGGTCCTGGCCCGACAACGCCGCGGCCAGCTCGCAGAAGTAGGCGGCGTGGGCCGCGCGCAGGAAGGACCCGCGCAGGTGCAGCCGCGGGTCCTCCACCTCCACCCCTTGGAGCGACACCAGCTCGCCGCGGGTGGCCCGCACGCGCACCCGTACGCGCGCCGCGAGGTCCAGCACCGCCCAGGGCGAGCGCCCCCGCCGCGCCCCGCGCGCCCACATGGCCAGCACCCCGAGGTCCGGGGTCAAGAGCCGCACGATCCGATCGGTCTCGCCCTGGTCGATCCGTCCGACCACGATCCCGACGTGCTCCGCGCTCCCCGCTACAGCCATGTCATCAGGACCGAGGCGATCCCGAGGTAGATGGTGAGGCCCACCCCGTCCATGGCGGTGGTGACGAAGGGGCCGGTCGCGACCGCGGGATCGACGCCCAGCCGGCGCATCGTGAGCGGCACGAGGGTGCCGACCAGCGACGCAGAGGTCATCCCGCACACCACGGCGATCGCCACCGACAGCGTCACTTCGATGCGCTGGTAGCGGGCAAAACAGTACCCCCCGATGAGGATGGCGAAGGCCACTCCCATCAGGAAGCCGTTCACCATCTCCCGCCCGACCGCGAGGCCCTGCCCGTTGTCCAGACGACCGGTCGCGATGTTGCGCACCGTCACCGTCGCGCTCTGGATGCCGACGTTGCCCTCCATGCCCATCACGATGGGGATGAAGCCGGCCAGCACCAGGTCGGCCGAGAGGGTGTTGGTGAACTGGTGGATCACCTCGGAGATGGCGAGGCCGCCGAGCAGCGTGACCAACAGCCAGGGCATGCGCCGCTTCAGGGTCTCCACCACGGTCTGCTGGGACTGCGCGGCCTCGTCCCCGACGCCGGCCATGAGCAGCATGTCCTCGGCGGCCTCCTCCCGGATGACGTCGATGACGTCGTCCACGGTGACGATGCCGATGAGGTGCCGGTGTTCGTCCACCACGGGGATGGCGAGCAGATCGTAGCGCCCGACGATCCGCGCCACGTCCTCCTGGTCGGTGTTGGGCGGGACCGAGAGCACGTCGGTCGCCATGATGTCGGCGAGACGGGTCGACGGGGGGTGCGTGAGCAGGTTGCGCAGCGAGGTGACGCCGGTGAGCTGGCCGTCCTCGTTCTCGACGTAGACGTAGTAGACCAGCTCGTGGTCGCTGGCCTCCTGGACGGCGGCGATGGCGTCCCGGCAGGAGGTGTTCTCCTGGAGCCGGAACGCGAGCGGCGACATGATGCCGCCCGCCGAGTCGGTGGGGTAGCCGAGGAGCTCCTCGACCTGCTCCCGTTCGTCGCCCCGGATGTGCTGGAGCACCGACTCCTTCCGATCCTCCGGGAGGTACTCGATGAGGTCGGTCTGGTCGTCCGCCTCCATCTGGTTGAAGAACGCGACGAGGCGGTCCACGGCCACGTCCTTCACCACCAGCGCGAACGCCTCCTTGCTCACCCGGGTCAACACGTCGGCGGCCACCGCGTCGTCCCGGATCCGGCCGAACACCACCCGCTGCTCGGTGGGCGCGAGGTGGTCGATCGCTGCCGCGAGGTCCTCCGGCCGGGTCTTGGCGACCACCTTGGCCAGGGCAACGCTCGCGCCGCGCCGGGCGAGCCGGCGGATGGCATCGAGCCGCTGGTTGAGGAGATTCTCGCTCATCGGCCGCCCTATCGGGGTTCGTTGTCGTCGATGAACACGAGCCGACGGGGCCGGGAGGTGGCGCCGAGGGGACGAAGCGGGAGGTTGTTGTAGGTCAGGATCACCCCGTCGAGGGTGTCGAACTCGAGGACGAGGCGATCGTGCGCTTCGACCGCGGTGAGCGAGAGGGCGGCCACCGCGCCCGAATGGACCTCTCGACCGTCGGCCACCGCGGTGAGGGTGATCGGCTCGGGCGACTTCACGGTCACGCGCTGATCGGGCGGGACGCCCGGCTCGCTGGATTCGACGGTGAACACCTCCTGCGACACCGCCACCGCGAGGGCGAAGGCGCTCACCGCCAGCCCGCCGATCACGGCGAGACGGAGCGCATGACGGCGGGACTTCCGCCCCGGTCGGGCCGGCTCGGTGACCGTGTACTCGGGCTCGGCCGAGACGGGCCGGGGCGGCGGCGCGTCGGGGAGCTTCAAGAAGCCCCGGTACTGGCGGGTATACCCGCTCAGGAACGGGCCGGGTGGGAACACCGAGAGGTCGCCCCGCTCCAGGGCCTCGAGGTACCGCTGCGGGATGCGTGTCTGCGCCGCGGCCTGCTCGATCGAGAGGCCGAGCGCCTTCCGTGCCCGCCCCAGCTCGGCGGCACCGTCGCGACGGCCGGCGGCCATCAGTGGCCTACGGACTGGAGGCAGCTACGCGCTTCGTCGGCGAACTGGGTGTCGGGAGCGGCGTCGACCACGCTCCGGAGCGCGTCGAACCCCATCTCCGGGGTGGGGCCGTGCACCTGCAGGCACCCCGACCGGAGCTGGGCGGTGACGAGGTCGGCGGGGCAGTCGGCGATCAGGTGCCCGTAGGCCGACAGCGCGGCGCTGGCGTTGCCGGCCTTCTCCTGCGCCAGGCCGAGGTGCAGCCAGCCCTGGCACAGCGTGGGCATCCGCCCCACCGCCTCGCGGGCGCGCGACACGGCCTCGTCCGTGCGCCCGGTCTGGAGCAGGGCGAACGAGAGGTTCGAGAGGACGAAGGCGGTGTTTCGATAGTCGAGGTCGTCGAGGGCCGTCTCGAAGGTCTTCACCGCGTCCTCGGGCCGGCCCGCCGACACCTGCCAGGCCCCGTAGTTCACCAGGATCTCCCCCTCCCCCGGGTTGATCCGGAGGGCGCGCTCGAACGCGGCGCCAGCCAGCTCGGGCTGACCCTTGGCCGCGTACGTGACGGCCAAGGAATTGAACGCCCGCCAGTTCCGGGGATCGGTGTGGGTGGCTTCGCGCAGCTTCGCGATCGCGGCCTCGGTGTTGCCCTCTTTGTAGTAGGCGACGCCGAGATCGACCTCGGCCTGAGCGCGGCCCATCCGTTTTTCGCTCAGGCACCCGGTGACCAGGAACGGCAGGGAGAGGCATACCAGGTACGCGCGCATCCAGCACCTCGACCTTATGCAGGTAGATACTTACCAATCAGGGGGGCGAACGCCTTCCGGGTGTCC
>JAYVAS010000502.1:0-5321 GCA_043750895.1 Pseudomonadota bacterium | reverse complement strand
GCGGGCGCGCGCACCCTCTACGAGGCCAACGACGCTCCGGGGCTGCTCGGCCTGCTCACCGGGGGCGCCATCGGCCCCGAGGCCATCACCGCGGTGCTGCTCGCCCGCGTCCCGGCCCTTCCGCCCAGCGCCATCTCGAACCTGGCCGGCACCACCTGGACCCTCCCCGAGGGCGGTCCCCTCGTGGAGATCGGCGCCTCCTGCACCAACCCCGACTGGCTCAACGCGCTCACCGTGCGCCGCGCCGATCGCCCGGCCCTGCTGGACGTCCACGGCGTGACCGCCAAGGGCCGGTGGCAGACGCTCTCCTTCGGGATCGCGCCGCTCAACCTGCGGGCCGACCTCGTCTTCGACACCTGGAAGCCGGCCACCCCGGGCAGCAGCGCCTTCGACCTGCGCGCCCCCCCCAACGCCACGGTCATCGACCTCGGTCAGATGTTGGCCCTCATCCCCTCGGGTACAACAACGCCGGCTCCCGCTCCTCCTTGAAGCGCTCCAGGATCGGGGCCCACCCGGTGACCAGGTCGCGGGGCTTGATGCGGGACTCCAGCGCCACCCGCGCCTCGGCCGAGCCGCACAGCAGGTCGATCGCGATGGGGGTGTCCACGAACTCGTAGGTCTCGGTGCGCCAGCGGAAGTGCTCGGGCGCCGCCCGCCGCGCCGCTTCGATGACGACCAGCCCGAGCAGGAAGGGCTCGAGCAGGTGGCGGTTGGTCACCGTCACCTCGATGCCGTGGCAGGGCTGGCCGGCGAACTTCTGGAAGCGCGGCTCGAAGGTGGCGGCGCGGAAGGCCACCCCCTCGACGCCGTTGTCCACGCAGCCCTGGCGGCACAGCCGGGTGAACGCGGCGGCATCGAGCCAGGGCGCGCCCACGAGGTGGAACGGGCGCGTACACCCGCGCCCCTCGGACAGATTGGTCCCCTCGATGAGGCACATGCCCGGGTAGAGGATGGCCGTCTCGAGGGTGGGCATGTTGGGCGAGGGATAGACCCAGGGGAGATAGGTCTCGTCGAAGTACTGGGACGGATCCCAGCCTTCGCACCGGATCACCCGGTACGGGGCGCGGATCCCCAGGACGTCGCGGAAGTAGGTCCCGCACTCGCCCATGGTCAGACCGTGCCGGATCGCCAGGGGGTAGGCGCTGACGAAGCTCTCGTAGCCGGGCTCGACCACGTTGCCTTCGAGCGTGATGCCGTCGATGGGGTTGGGGCGGTCGAGGACCACCACCTCGGTGCCCGTCGTGGCCGCGACCTCCATCAGGTACCCGAGAGTGGCCTGATAGGTGTAGTAGCGGGCGCCGACGTCCTGAATGTCGAAGAGGATGACGTCCAGGTCGGCGACCAGCTCCGCCTTCGGGCGGAGGGTGTCCACCGTGGCCCCGTACAGGGATACCAGCGCGGTGGCGCCGTCCTCGCCGTCCACCGAGATCATGTCCTGCGCCGTCGCGTGCAGGCCATGCTCGGGCGCAAACACCCGTCGCACGCGCACGCCCGCGCCCGCGAGGCGGTCGAGGAGATGGTCGAGCTGACCGTCCACCGCGGTGTGGTTGCAGGCCACGCCGACCCGACGTCCGCGGAGCCAGCCGACATCGTCAAACAGAACCTCGAGCCCGGCTCGCATGGAAATCCTCTGCGGCGGGGATATCTCCCATGCATGCTACTGTCGCTCTGGATCCTGGCGTGCGCGCCCGAAGCCCCCACCCCGGCCGCCGTGCCCCCGGCCCCCGCTCCTGTGGCCCCTGTCGCGGCGAGTCCCGACCCGGCGCGCCTCCTCCCGCCCGACCCCACCGCGGTCGGAGGCACCCCGAAGGAGATGCCGGTCAACGGCACGACCCCGGGCATGCCGCAGGTGGACACCCTCCTCGGCAAGGTGGACGGCATCCTCATCGAGGGCGACTGGACCTCCAAGCCGTGCGAGGGCCGGAACTACGCGCGGAACATCCGCTTCGAGACCAACCGCACCTACGCCGCCATCGACCTGGTCTCTCCCTGTCCGGTGGGCACCGAGTGCGCCTGGTCGGGCATGACCACCTTCGGCGGCAAGTGGACCATCGAGAACCGCGAGCTGCTCACCCGCGAGCTCGGGGCGGGCACGGCCGAGGGCGGGCCCCACCCCACCAAGTTCGTGGCCACGATGGAGGGCACGTTGATCGAGAACCGCTGCGTGTACGAGAAGGGGCTGACCGTCCCCGACGGCTACGAGGCGGCCCGCGTGACCCCCCAACCGGTCAAGTAGGCCGGTCCACCAGGCCCCGTCAGGGCACCCGCCTCCGGAACGCCGCCGCGAGCCGGCGACCGACCGGCCCCCAACCCGGGAGCGGGGCGCCGTCCAGCTCGACCACCGGCGCGAGCTCCTTCAGCGTCGAGCACAGGTAGAGCTCGTCGGTCGGCCCGGCCCGCACCGGGGCCTCGTGAACCTCCATGCCCTCGGCGCGCGCGACCTCGAGGAGGACGTCACGGGTGACGCCCTGCAGGATGCGGCCGTCATCGGGCGCGGTCCAAAGGGCGCCGTCCCGGACCACGAACACGTTGGACCGGTTGGCCTCGGTCCAGTGGCCTTCCGCGTCGTGCCAGATCACCTCGTCGACCCCCGCCCGGGAGGCTGCGAGCAACCAGCCGGCCCGGCTGGTGTGCTTCACCCGGCCCGGCAGCCAGGGCGGTGGGACCCCGGGGCGGCTCACTACGCGCAACGGGGCGCCCACCCGGGATCGGTCGAGCGGGGACACCTGCACCACCCGGCGACCGCCCGCGGTCAGCGTCAGGTTGATCTTCGACTCGACCGGGAGCACCAACGCGGCGAGATCGGCCCGGAACGCGGCGTCGTCGAAGGGGAAGCCGCACCACGCGGCGCTCGCGGCCAGCCGCTCCAGGTGGACCTCGAGGCGAAACGGCACGCCGCGGTAGGTGCGGACGGTCTCGAACACCGCGAAGCCGCTGCCCAACGCGGGGTCGGTGAGGAGCGCTTCGAGGTCGGCCGGAGCCGGATCGCCGTTCACGAGCGTGGGCATCGGCCCCCGCTAGCGCGCTCCGGTCAACCGGGCGAAGAAGGACGGCACACGCGCCACCGGGACCGGCGGCGTCGGCGTCGACACCCGTCGCTCCGGGGGAAGCCGGCGCTGAAGGAGCTCGTTCCACAGGAGCACCTCCAGGGTGTTGGCGTCCAGCTGCCGCGGGATCCACAGGTCCACGCGGTGACGGGTCATCAGTTGGCGCCGCCGCTCGACGGTCAGGGCTTCGTCCATCGTGCCGTGCACGAGGAGCAGCGGGGTCGGCGCCACGGTGCGCCGGTAGGCCTCCCCCTGGGTGACGCCGTTGCCATCGGTCTGTCTGAGCGTGAACACGGTCGCGTGCGGAGGCTGCGCCGCGGCCCCGGCGATCGCCTCCGCAGTGGAGTCGAAGCCGGCCACGATGAAGCGGAGCTGTAGCCCGCGGGCGAGGGCCTCGCGCCGACTGCGGACCGGGTCGACGAGGTGAACGGTGAACCGGGTGTGGGTCGTCTGCATCTGTTCCGCCAGGGTTTCGTAAGGGTACCGCATTCCTTTCGGATTCCTGAGTCGAATCGTTAGTGTTTTGACAGTATTTCGAGATCGGCACCGCGTCGTTGCGCCACCGGCCGCTGGCGGCTGGGCGATTCCTCGGGCAGAATGCCGAATGCTCCTGATTCTGCTCGCCTGCACCGGACCCAAGACCGACGACTCCGGGACCGTCAACACGGCGGACGTCGTGCCCCCCCCGGTCAACCGGGCCTGCCTGGTCCCGGCCGACGGGGTCGCTGCCGACTACACCCGCCAGAGCTACGTGATCGAGGTCTTCGGCCGCATCTCCGACGTCGGCACGGGCGCGCCACCCGGCGGATGTCGTGACCGGGGCGACTGGGTGGGCGCCGAGACCGTCACCTGGGACGACGCCAACACCTGGTGGGTCGAGATCTACACCGCCGAGGGCGACACCTGGTACGGCGCGGCCACCAACCCGTGGGTGCCCGACCCCACGCCGCTGATCAAGGAGGAGGTGCGCGTCTCCTACCGGTCCCTGCTCCCGCCCGACCTCGACCTGGAGCCCCCCGAGACCGAGATGACCTTCGAAGCCCCGGGGTACCGCTTCTACCTCGGCGTCGCCGGCGTCCTCGACGACCTGGAGCCCTTCCCCGAGCTGGCCCTGGCCCCCGGCGCCACCGAACGAGAGTGGGAGGCTCCCTGTGGGGACCGGGTCCAACGGCAGCTCGACGTCACCGACGCCGGCGGCACGGTGGCGATCCCCACCGGCGAGACCCATGGCTTCGACGGGGTCGGGGTCTGGGCCGGCGGCATCGTCGAAGACGTGACCGACACCTGCTCGGGTGTCACCGACGCGCGCGCATCGGTCTTCGAGTGGACCATCGAGTAGGGCTGCCGAGCCTGACTGGCCCGGAACGTGCATAGGGAGTCGGAATGCTCACCCTCCTCTTCCTCCTGGCCTGCCCCACCCCCACCGACGACTCCACCAGCACGGGCATCTTTCCCGATTGCCGGACCGAAGCGGACTGCACCGACGGCAGCTCCTGCTTCGCCCCGGGCGCATGCAACGTCGGCGACTACTCCGACCCCACCGACGCGTGCAGCGTCAGCGCCGACTGCGGCACCGACCTCGTGTGCCAGCCGGTCGCAGCCACCTGCGGCATGGGCGACCACAACGCCTGCCTCCCGTCCTGCGCCACCCGCGGCTGCGCCGACGACGAGCAGTGCGACACCACCACCGGCATCTGCGCCCCCTGGTCCTGCGAAGCCGGCTACGTCTGCGAACCGTTCACCACCTGTGCCGGCATGGCCGGCGATGCCAACGGCTGCGTGCGCGACACCTGCGTCGCGGATGGGGACTGCGGCGCCGGCGGCTACTGCGTCGGAGGCGCGTGCTTCGACGCGCTCGGGACCTGCTCGTTCGCGGTTCCGTAGGCCGCACCCCACCTTCCGCCCGCTGGCGCCCGCTCCCCGGCTACGATAGACGCCGCCCCCCGTCCAGGAGGTGCCTCGTGTCACGTCGTCCGGTCCTTCGCACCGAGCTTCCTGGTCCCATCGCCCGCACCCTGATCACCCGGTCGGACGCGGCGGTGTCGCCCTCCTACACGCGGGATCACCCGCTCGTCGTCGAGTCGGCCTCCGGCCTCTGGATCACCGATCCGGACGGGAACCAGTTCCTCGACTTCTCGGCCGGCATCGCCACCACCTCGACGGGTCACTGCCATCCCCAGGTGGTCGCCGCCATCCAGGAGCAGGCCGCGAAGCTCATCCACATGAGCGGCACCGACTTCTACTACCCGTCGCAAGGCCGCCTCGCGGACCGCC
>JAYVAS010000501.1:0-3192 GCA_043750895.1 Pseudomonadota bacterium | reverse complement strand
TGCTGATGCGTTTCATACTACACCTCTGGCGCGGAATGGAACAGGGCTTCGGGAGCGGCGATCGGGGAGGTCGGCGCGGGTCTCGATGGCCCGGATCTTGGGGGTGAAGGGGGCTCGTACATGACGGATCTGCCGTCGCATGCGTGTTCGATGACGCGCCCCCCTCGGGCCCAGTTGCGTAGGGAGGAGTGGCTGATACCGAGCAGCGCGATCATCTCGTCGCCGGTCAAATACCCCCGCGCCCGCAATCGGTCCGCGCGGCTCCGCAGCTTGTAGTCTGTGACCAGGCGAAGCACCAACTCCGGGGTGAACGCGGCGGTGTCGTCCCGCGCTGCACGGCCGGGCCGGAATCCCCTCTCGTTGAGGGTCTTGCTTACCTTCTCAGGGATGTGCTCATCGAGCAGGCGGTCGATCTCGGCGATGACTTCAGGGTCCGTGGTCGTGACCTCCCAGCTCGCCTTTGGTCTCGGGAAGGTCAAGGACTCGGTGCGCCCCCCGCGGAATCGAACGTGTGCGACGATGTTGGGGCCGACGTTGAGCAGGGTGACGTCCTCGAGGATCAGGGCGAGCATGCGCTTGCGCTCACGCTGCGGGGTGGCCGGATCCGACCAAAGGCGTGGAAAGTCGGTCGCCAGCGCGAGGACCCGCTGGCGGGCGCCCGCGTCCAAGACGAGCCGGTCGCGCGCGCACTGACGCTCGTATTCCTCGCGGACGCTCGCCAGCGCCCGCAGCTTCGTGTTCCAGTCCCCCTCCAGGGTGTCGGCGACGAGCCGGTTGTCGGGATCGACCCGCATGAACCGGCGCCTTGCGGCGTCAGCCTCGTACTGGGCGCGCTCGACGGCCTTCGCCCTCAGACGATCTGCATCATCGACACGAGCATGGATCTCCTGCTGCACCTCGATGGCCATCCCGAGCGCGGCGGGGGTGAAGACGTCGGTGACGAGCTTGCTGATCGCCGCGTCGACGACCCTTCCCACGACGTGGTGACAAGCAGGCTCCCCGATGCAGGTCCTGGCGCGAACGCAGACGTATGCCGCGGCGGTCCAGCCGTTCCGGGTCGTGTAGCGCACGCTGATGCGCTGCCCGCACTTGCCGCAGATCGCGAGGCCCTGGAGGAGGGCCGCCCCCTCCCGCGGCGGCCGGCGACGCATCTCGGCGACGGTGCCCTTCAGGTCGTTGTCGCGGAGGATTCTCTGGTTTTCCTCGAAGTCCCCCCAGGCGATGTACCCGGGATGTGCGTCGTGGATGAAGGCGGTCCACTCCTTGGGATCGAGCTTTTCGGTGAGCGTCCGCCCGTCGATCGTCTTTCGACTGCGGGTCTTTCCGAAGAAATAGGTGCCGGAATACCTTGGATTGTGGAGGATTCGAGTGGCGGTCGCGATGGTCAAGGGAGCGAAGCTCACCTCTCCCCCGCTGGGGCCTCCGAAGTGGCGGATCGGGAAGGCCACGCCCTCCTGCCGGAAGGCCTTGACCGTCGCGAACGCCGAACCGGTGCGGCGGAAGGTAGTGAACAGGTGGCGGACGGTGTCCTGCACCTGGCGGTCGGGGTCCAGGATGACGCGTCCCGCGTCGGTGTAGACCAGGCCGACGGGGAGCGGGCTCCGGTATTCTCCACGGCGGGCCTTGTTGAGGATCCCACCGCGAAGTCTCGCCTTGATGACATGAAGCTCCGCCTCGGACATCGTGCCCTTGAGCCCCAGCAATAGCCGATCATTGAAGTGCGCTGGCTCATAGACACCGTCTTCGTCGAGGATCAGGGTGTCGGTGAGCGCGCAGATCTCCAACAGCCGGTGCCAGTCCGCGGAATTCCGCGCGAGTCGCGAGACCTCCAGCCCCATGACGATTCCCGCGCGCCCCATCCCGACGCCGGCGACGAGCTGTTGGAAGCCCTCCCGATGGACGGTGGACGCGCCCGACTCCCCGAGATCGGAGTCGATGACGATGATCTGGTCGTCTGGCCAGCCGAGCGCGACCGCGCGCTGTCGCAGCGCGTACTGGCGTTTAGTGCTCTCGCCGTTCTCCATCACCTGACGTATGGTGGACTGTCGGACGTACAGATACGCGATTCTCCGGAGATGGCGGGGCTGGACCTTGTTGCTCGGGTCGGTGCTCATGTAGGGGAGCCTTGGGTGAGAGGGTGGCCCAGCGCCATCCCGGCGAGGAGCCGGGCGAGATCAGAACGCTTGGCCTGGGGGAGCGGAGGGGCGAAAGGGACGGCCCCGGGCTCCAACGTTGGGCGGCCGGGGGTTGCGCCCAAGCGTGCCCACGCCCAAACCCCGCGACGGAGGAACAGGGCCAAGCCGGTCCCGGACTCGGCACCAGGCGCCGTGCCCAGCACACCCCGGCGGAGCGCCTCGTAGCGATCCGCGATCGGCTCCACCACTGCGCCGTCCGGCATCCCTACGGCTTTTTTTTGACGTTCAAGGCGCGCTCGATGGTCCGTGGATGGACGAGCAGGCCGAAGCGCGCCTCGATTTTTCGAGCGAGCTCCGGTGCCCGGAGCGGCCCCCCAGGCGTGGCCTCTGTCCGAACAAAAGCCAGCACCTCGTCGGCGAGCTTGTGGGGGCCATGCGGGCCTCGCTTCTTCGGCACCAAGGCCGAGACCCCCCCGTGCTCGAATGCCGCCTGCGCCTCGTAGAAGGTAGGCCGCGACACACCGAAGTCGGTCGCTGTCCGCGTGACGGACTGGGCGTCCACCCGAACACGACGGAGCATCTCGTAGCGCACCTGGACGATGTCCTCGGCATCGAAGAAGTCGCCGCCGTGAAAGAGCGGATCCGCCACGGCGTCCGCGTGCGGGTTGAGGGTGCCCTCGGCGCGCAGGGAGTCGGTCTTTCGGAGGGTCGGCACGAGGAGGTTCCGGAGAAGACGAAAGTATAACTACGCCGCATCTCCTTGTCATGCCGAACCGCTTCTGGGCCTGCGGATGCTGCGGATCGCGCAGGAATCGATCGCGATTGGTGACGATACAGTCACCTCTGATGATGGTCTCGGTAGAGACGTCTCGCTTCGTGCAGGCTACCGATTTCGGCGCAATTAGTCTTACAAGTGCGGCGTTATTATCCTTACGAAGGTGGGATCCCGTCATCCGTGTCACCGCCCGATCCGGGCGAGCAATTCGGACAGGCGGAGCAGATCGGCGAGCCGAAGGTGCGCCCGCCCAGACCCCACGTGGACCACGACGTCCTCCTC
>JAYVAS010000500.1:0-3335 GCA_043750895.1 Pseudomonadota bacterium | reverse complement strand
GCCGCCACCCCTTTGGGCCCTTTCGGATGCCCGGAGTCCTCACCACGACGCGCGGGACGACCGGTCGAAACCGACCAACAGACCCACGTACCGTTCGATTTCACCGGTCATTTTTCCGGTGTCCTCGGGCCCAATCCGCCCGACGGCCGACACACGGAGGGCCGCGTACTCCGCCTGCCAGATTCCCCCGAGCTGCCCCGAGACCGCCGGCACCCAAGCCGTCTCGGCCGCCAGCTGAAGGTCCACCGCCCCGTAGGGACTCACCCGCCAGGGTCCCACGCCCTCGCTCCCCACCTGCACCGCGAACGGGGACGCCTCCGGGAGGGAATGGAGGAGCACACGCCCGCCGCCGTAGAACCGCGCCGGACCCGCCGTACGAACCACCTGCACCTGCACCTGCTCCCGGCTCCACGCCTCCAGGTTGGTCGGCCGGTCCCCGCTGGTGCGCACGCCATCCCCGTAGTGGGCCGAGAGATGGGTCCAGGCGACCCGCGCAGACCACGGACCTTTCGCCCACGCCAGCGGGATCCCGAAGAGGCCGTCGAAGGTGTAGAGGTCGAAGGTGAGCTCCCCTCCGGCGCCGAAGCGGAGGAAGGCCCCCGCCTCCAGGCCGGCCGAGACGGATCCCCAGGGGGCGCGGTACAGGACGAGGGGGAACTCGGTCGCGATGACCGCGTCCACGCCCAGCCCACCGTCCGCCCCCAACAACGTGACCGCGGATCGGGGCGCGCGTGTGTCGGCGAGGGGCGTCGGGCAGAGCGCTTCGGCCGGGAGCGCGATCCAGCCCACCGGCTCCCCGTCGACCGTCGGCGTCACCCGCCTACCCGCATCAACGCCTGGTGGGCCATCTTGAGCCAGCCGTCGGCGCGCGCGCACGGTGGTACCGTCCGAGCCCTCCGCGCCACACCGAGCGGGGCCCACCCCGGCTCGGGCACACCGTGCTCGATCTCCACGACCGTGCCCGGCCACCACGCCCGGACCAGCGCCTCGTAGGCGCTCAGCAGCGACACCACGTCTTCTTTGCTCCGCGCCGTCGCCGCCGCCTCGACCCAGCACAAGGCCAGCTCGGCGGCCCGCCGTTGACGCTCCTCCACGCCCCGCGCCAGCGCGCCGAGGAGAATGGTGTGGGCATCGCGCAGACGGAAGGGTTTGAGAAGGAGGTCGGCCGCGCCACCGGTGAGCACGGCGATTGCGTCGTCCACCGTCGCGTAGCCACTCATCACCACCGCCACGGGGGGGAGGGGCTGCCGCGCGGCCGCCCGCACCAGGTCGAGCCCGTCGCCGTCGGGCAGCTTCAGGTCCGTGACCAGCAGGTCGAAGGTCTCCGCGGCCAGCGCCCGCAAGCCCTCGTCGGCCGACGCGCGCTCCACCACGACGAGCGACCGACCCCGGAGGTACTCCGCGAGCAGCTCGCGGACCGGCTCCTCATCCTCGACGATCAACACGCGGGTCGGCATGCACACTCCTTGGGGATGCTATCGTGCGTCGCTCGGAGTCAGGATGGCGCGCATCGAAAAGGCCGACCGCGGGTTGGCCGATCGGCTGGACGAGGTCGAGCAGCGCATGTTCCTGCTCAAGATCGAGTACGAGAAGTACTTCAGCGGAATCGAGCGAAAGGAGCCGCTTCGGGAGCGGACGGAGCTGCAGCGTTCCATCCGGGAGATCACCGAAGAGCCGATACGCGGCGCCACGCAGCGCTTCCGGCACAGCACCCTGCGGGCGCGCTTTCAGTCCCTCGAGCTCTACTGGACGCGAAACCTCCTCATGATCGAGCGCGGGACCCACCCGAAGCTCAAGTTCCGCGCCGACCTCAAGGAGAAGCCGAAGGTCCCGGGCGCAGCCCCGGAGGAGACCATCACCCGCGAGCAGGAGGCCGTCCTCCGCCAACGGAAGGAGCAGATGGAGCGCGAAGACCGCGCGTATCGACTCGTCTTCGACAAGTTCGTGGAGGCGCGCCAGCAGTGCGGGCAGGCCGGGGACATCTCCTTCGACGCCGTCCGCGACGCCCTCCGAAACCAGGTCCGCCAAATCAAGTCCACCTACAACGTGGACTCCGTCAAGTTCCGCGTGGTCGTCGAGAACGGGAAGGCCAAGGTGAAAGCCGTCCCGCAGCAACCGCGCTAGAGGGTCCGGCGATGTTCCTCTTCGTTTCGATGGCCTTCGCGGCCCCCCCCGCCCTCAACCTCCTGCCCTTCGGGGTGGGGGTATACGTCCACGATCGGCCCGTCCGCGGCGTGCTGTACTCGGTGACGCAGGCCATCGGCTATTCGGCGCTCATCTACGGAAGCACGCGGGCGGACCAGGCCGCCGACACCGGGGACGACGCCGGCTACTACCGGTGGGAGACGGTGAGCGCGCTGGGCGCCACCGCAGGTTTCGGCAGTTGGATTGTATCGGCGATGGACGGCGGCCGACTCCACGAGCTCGAGGGGGCGGACAAGGCCGCCCGCTTGCGGATCTGGGACGCCCAGCTGGCCTCGGCCACAGGAGCCCCCCATGATTGAACGCAGTCAGATCCTCGCGCTTCCCCTCTTCGATGGCCTCGAAGGCGAGCAACTCGCGGTGGCGCTCGCCGCCTTCAAGCCCTTCGAGGTCGGCCCGGGCGAGCTCCTGATGGACGAGGGCGAGCCGGATCGCAGCCTGATGATCGTGATCGAGGGCGAGCTCCAGGTGAGCCTGGGCGGCGTCGACCTCGGTCGGGTGAGCCAGGGCGAGACCGTCGGCGAGATGGCGTTGTTCGGCAGTTTCGACCGTCGGACCGCCTCGGTGCGCACCACCACCGGCCCCACGCGCCTGCTCGTGCTCGACGAAGACGCCCTCCGGTTCCTGCGGATCCAGGACAACCCGGTCGGCCGGGCGCTCGAAGTCGCGGCCCTCAACAACACCGCGCGTCGCCTGCGCGAGATGGACTTCCGCATCGCCCGCATGGCTGCCGGCCTCGCCGACCAGCGGCAGCCCCAGCGCAGCCTCATGTCCCGCCTGACCAGCTCCCTGCTCGGCGGAGGGCGCCCGAAGGGCGCGGCGCCCGACGTCATGGACGTCCTGGCGGCCACCAGTGGCTTCGCGAACAAGGACCCGGAGGTCCTGGCCAACATCGCGGCCCGGCTCCGGATGGTCTCCGCCACCGCCGGGGAGAACATCATCGAGGAAGGACAGCAGGGGGACGACGCGTTCATCGTCGCTGCCGGCCACATCGGCGTGCTCTGCCGCACCGAGCAGGGCACGGTCGAGCGCGTCGCCACGCTCGGCCCCGGCCACATCTTCGGTCACGTCTCGCTCACCGACTCCCGCGTACGTTCGGCCACCTGCCGGGCGCTGGAGGCGGTCTACCTCGT
>JAYVAS010000499.1:0-1817 GCA_043750895.1 Pseudomonadota bacterium | reverse complement strand
CCAGAAAGCCTGCTTTGGCGTGCATTCATCGAGCTTCGGCGCCGGGGCGAACCCCAGGCCGCCAACCACTTCATCTCCGGTCTGCGGACGTTGCACCGTCGGCGCACGCTCGGCACCTCCGACCTGCGGGTGGAAGACACCTCCCCCGACGAACACCGCCTGGCCGAGGACCCCTACCTCGCCGAGCTCTGGCGTAGCTACAAGCGGTGTCTCTGCGCGAACCGGACCGGCCCGGCAGCCCAGCTCCTGCGCGAGGTCGAACATCAGGTACAGGCGAACTGAGCCCGGACCGGGTAGACGGGCAGCCTCCCGGAGCTCCGATGCGACTCGATTGGAACGACATCCGCACCCGCGCCGAGACCGGCGTCGGCATCTCGGAGGCCGAAGCCCTCGTCATCATCGGCCTGACCGATCCCGCTGAGCTCGCGCAGCTCTACGCGACGGCGGGCGCCATCCGGCACGAGTGGAAGGGCAACTTCGTCAACACCTGCGGCATCTCGAACGCGAAGAGCGGTCGGTGCCCGGAGGTGTGCTCCTTCTGTTCCCAGTCGGCGCACTTCACCACCGACGCCCCCGCCTACGTCATGAAGGACGTGGAGACCCTCCGCACCGAGGCCCGCGAGGCCTGGAACAACGGCGTGCGCGAGTTCTCCCTGGTCGCCAGCGGCCGTGCGATGACCAACCGGAAGGAGCTCGACACCGTGAAGCAGGCGGTCAGCGCCATCCGCGAGGACACCGGCATGCAGACCTGCGCCTCGCTGGGCCTGATGTCCAAGGCCAGCCTCGCGGAGCTCCAGGACGCCGGCCTCCAGGCGGTCCACCACAACCTCGAGACGGCCCGGTCCTTTCACGCCAGCATCGTGCAGACCCACAGCTACGACGACGAGGTGGACACCATCCGCGCCGCGAAGTCCCTCGGCATGTACACCTGCTCGGGCGGCATCTTCGGCATGGGCGAGACCTGGGCCCACCGGGTCGAGCTGGCGATGGAGCTGCGCGACCTGGACGTGGACTCCGTCCCCCTCAACTTCCTCAACCCCCGCCCCGGCACCCCACTCGAGGATCGTAAGGACCTCACCGCCGACGACTGCCTGAAGATCATCGCCCTGTTCCGCCTCGTGCTCCCCACCAAGGACCTCATCGTCTGCGGCGGCCGCTCGGTGAACCTGGGCGAGCGCCAGGACGAGATCTTCCGCGTCGGCGCCAACGGCGTGATGTTGGGCAACTACCTGACCACCGCCGGGCGCGCAGCCGACACCGACCTGACCATGCTCGAAGCCGAAGGCATGGTCATCCGCCCCCCGCCGCACAAGCCCCATCCGCCCAGCCTGCGGCCGTCCATCCGCGTCGAAGGCACGGACACCAACGGCGTCCGGTAGCGGCGTGGACCGGGTCGCGCGCCTGCGGGAGCGCCTCGCCACCCTCGACGCCCAGGGGCTGCGGCGTTTCCTGCGCAAGGTGGAGCCGATCTCGGCCACCGAGGCGCTGGTGGACGGCCAGCGGGCGGTGGTGTTCTGCTCCAACGACTACCTCGGTCTCGCCCACCACCCCGACGTGGTCGCGGCGTGGCGGGGAGCGGGCGCCGGGGCGTCGCGGCTGATCTCGGGGAACCGCCCCGCGCACGAGGCCCTCGAAGCGGCGCTCGGGGAGCGCTTCGGCGGCACCGCGACGCTGTTCAACTCCGGGTATCAGGCCAACGTCACCCTGTTCTCGACCCTCCCCGACGCCGACGACCGCGTCGCCTCCGACGCCGCCAACCACGCGTCGATCATCGACGGGCTCCGGTTGGGGCCGGCGCGCCGCACCGTCGTCCCGCA